>JAJBVU010000036.1 GCA_020859645.1 Eubacterium sp.
TTTTTCTCAACAACAGCTGTCTATGATTAACGCACAAATTAATTAAAATTTTAACTGGACTTTTTGCTTTGAAATAGGTATAATAAATATGATAATTTTTGTTAAGGAAAAAAACACTATGCTTAATTTATTATATCCCAAAGAATATTTGGAGGACATAAAGGATATTGACCCCAAGAAGCTTAAAGCCTTGGGGATAGATGCCGTTATATTCGATATAGACAACACCCTTGTTCCCTATTTTATAAAAACCCCTACGGAAAAGGTGCTTAAGCTTTTTAAAAGGCTTGAAGGGGCAGGGCTTAAAATAACAGTGCTTTCAAACAGTAAGCCCCAACGGTCGGAAGCTTTTCTGTCAGGGCTTAACATACCCTTTGAAGCAAGGGCGAAAAAACCCCTTTCGAAAGGGCTTAAAATACTTTTAAAGAAAACAGGCTTAAAGCCGTCTCAGTGCGCAATAGTGGGGGATCAGATTTTCACGGACGTGCTTTTGGGGAATTTAAACGGAGTTTATTCAATTTTAGTTAAACAGGCGGATAAAAAAGACGAGCTTATAACCGCCGTTAAGAGACCCCTTGAAAAAATCGTGCTTTTCTTTTACGGGAGAAGTCTTAGGAGAGAGAAAAAATGCTGAATGTTCAAATTAAGGGAGATACCCGAGTTTACGGCGTAATAGGCGACCCCATAGCCCACACATTCTCGCCGGAAATACATAATTCCGTTTTTAAGGCTTTGGGCGAAAACGCAGTTTATATACCCCTTCACGTTAAGCCGGAAAATCTTTCGGCAGCGGTTAAGGGGGCGGCAGCTTTGGGCTTTAAGGGCTTAAATGTAACCCTTCCCCATAAAATAAATATAATACCTCATTTAACCTCTTTGGACAGCGAAGCCGCCCTAATCGGCGCAGTGAATACAGTCCGCTTTTCAGAGGGTGAAATTAAAGGCTATAACACCGATATAATCGGCGTGGAATATACCTTTAAAACAAGAGGTTTAAGCCTTAAAGGGCGAACCTGTCTGCTTTTGGGGGCAGGGGGAGCCGCAGACGCCGTTTTGTGCGCTTTGCTTAAGGCTGAGGCAAAAAAAATTTATATAGCCAACCGAACGGAGGAAAAGGCTCAGGCTTTAAAGGAGCGGCTCAGCCCTCACTTTAACAGTGAAATCGCTGCCTTAAGCCTTTCATCCGCCGCTGAACTAAAAGGAGTTGATACCGTACTTAACACCACCACACTGGGCTTTGAGGGAAAAACTGATCTGACCCCTCTGCCGAACGCCTGTTTTAAAAGGAATGACGTTGATATCTGCTTCGACGCAATTTATACCCCGTGGCAGACACGGCTTTTAAAGGAAGCGGAGGAAGCAGGGGCAAGCTGCATAAACGGCTTTGATATGCTGATTTTTCAAGGCGCAGCTTCGGAAGAAATCTGGCAAGACAGAAAATTTGACTATGAATTTTTAAAGTCCTTAAATTCAGAACTTAAAGAGCATTATAAAAAAGTGAAAGGAATAGAAAAATTAACAAAATTTACACAGAAAAAAACATTATCTTTATTGGCTTTATGGGCAGCGGAAAAACAACCATAGGCAGAAAGCTGGCGATGATTTTAAAGAGAAAATTTATTGATATGGATATGCAGATTCAGGATTTTTACCATATGTCAATAAACGATATGTTTAAGGAATACGGAGAGGAATTTTTCAGAGAGCAGGAAGCAAGTCTCTGCAATAATTTGGGCAGAGCCTATAAAAAGGTTATCGCCACAGGGGGCGGAGTAGTTTTAAAGCCCGAAAATATTGAAAATCTTAAGAAAAACGGCATAATAATTTATCTTAAAAGCACTCCCGAAAGCATTTATGAGAACACTAAGTTTGACAAAAACCGTCCCTTGCTTGAGGTGGACGATAAAATAGGTGAAATAACAAGACTTATGGAGCAGAGAGCGGATCTTTACGAAAACAGCGCCGACCTTGTTGTTGATGTTTCGGAGAGAAATGTTGACCGCTGTGTTCAAAACGTAATCGACTCCATAACCGAATATTTAAACGATTCGGAAGACACAAGACAGACAGGCTCCAAAAAGGTCAGAATTATAAACGGTCCCAACATTAACTTTACGGGGCTCAGAGAAAGGTCTGTTTACGGAAATTTGAATTACAGCCAAATTATGGATAAGGCTAAGGAAAAAGCCGCCGAGCTTGGCTATGACATAGAGATTTTTCAGTCTAACCACGAGGGTGAAATTATAGATTATATTCAAAAATGCTACTATGAAAAGGTTGACGGCGTTGTTATAAACCCCGGTGCATTCACTCACTATAGCTTCGCTATTCGTGACGCAATTGCATCGGTGAGCCAGATTCCCTTTGTTGAGGTGCATATGTCCAATATTCATAAGCGTGAAGAGTTCCGCCATACGTCCGTTACCGCTCCCGTCTGCGCAGGGCAGATGTGCGGCTTCGGCTCCCTCGGCTATGAGCTGGGCCTTATAGCACTTAAATCCCTTATGGTTTGAAAATAAAAAATAACAGCAGCAAATAAGAGCCCGGTTCTAATGGATTTGGGCTCATTTTTTGTTTATTGACACAATTTGACAGATGTGCTATACTTATTGCAAGGACTTTTTAAAAGTTCCAATAAGGCTGTTATTGTCTTTGTGACAAAGTCTTGTCGCAAAAGGGAATGTGACGGTTAGTTCTTCTCACCTGTTCCTCGGTGTAATCGGAGGTGTCCTTTGGAGACATAATTCACTGCGGAAGGAGGTGTTGTTATGATAGAAATTATTTATGACGTTAATGTATTAATTATATTAATACTTATTATCGTTATAAGAATCGTTAAACATATCGTAACAAAAAAGATAACCGCTCAGATTTCGAAGCCTAACGGTTATCTCATATAATTCATAGGTGAGGAGTAACTAATCCGGGCTGCTGAAATTTTTCGCTGAAAAATTTTCATTGCCCGTCCCGAATTCTTTCGGGTTCCGGTTGCTCCCTTTTGTGTTTTAATAATAACACACAATTTTAATTCTGTCAACTTCAAATTCAAATGTTTGGATGACCGAGAAGTTTGACTATTCAGCTGATTGTGATGTATAAAATGAAAATACTCTGTCAATATTGTTTTTATAGTAAAAAGACAATAAACGGGGTGTTTTATAATGAAAAAGATTAATTATAGATTTAAACGCAGTTTATTTACAGTACTTGTTTCGGCGGTTTTGGGGTTGGGGCTGTTTTTAACCCTGACCTTAGCCGGAGAAGCCTATTCTGACAGAATTATGAAAAATATAACCTCAGAGGTTTTCCGCTTTCACATTCTTGCAGACAGCGACACTGAAGAAGCCCAAGCCCTAAAAATAGCCTTGCGTGACGAAATTTTGGAAAAATACGAACCCTTTTTAACCTCGTCCCGGTCAAAAGCCGAAACAGCCGCCTTTTTTGAAGAGCGAATCGATGAAATAGAAAAACTTTCGGAAGAATTTTTAGCCAAAAAGGGTTCGCCCGGCAGTGTTAAAGCAGAAGTCACGAAAAGTTATTTTCCCGTAAGACGCTACGGCGAAGCGGCTCTTCCTGCCGGCACTTATGACTGCCTTAAAATTACTATAGGCAAGGGTCAGGGGCATAACTGGTGGTGCGTAATGTTTCCGCCCCTGTGCTATACATCGGGAACCTATGAGGAAATCAAGGAAAAAGGTCTGTCAGATGAAACTGCCGAAATAATAACGGCTGAAAGCCCCTCCGCCTCAGCCGAAATTAAAATTAAATTTAAAATTTTTGAGTTGTTTAATAAGTAGGGTGCTAAGCTATTAATTAGCGTACCAATGGAACGCACCTCTCCGTCGCACTTCGTGCGCCACCTCCCCTCAAGGGGAGGCTTTTTGCGTCCTCATCAATTTATAGGCGTATAAACAGGCGCTTCATAATTTACGCCGTCGTGAGTAACCGTCAAAATCTGATTTTCCTTCTTAACGTCCTCCTGACCCAAAACCCACAAAAACCAAAGCTCCTTAGCCGCCTTAGCTCTTGTGACCTCTGCCTTAGGCTCAATTTCCGTTCCGTTCATCATTACACCTCGTGTAATGCCATTTTCACTTCTCATAAGACCTAAATTATAGACTGTTTCGAAGGCTTCCGCATATTCGGGGTCGATTTCGTCCTTATCGGTTATAACGCCCCAGCCTGCAAGGGGATAATACTGGGCTTCATCGCCTGTTAAGTTAGGGTCATAGTTGGGGTCATCGGGTGTAACGGTGGTTCCGTTATAATCCGTCATATAGGCAGGCTTATTGAAATCTCCGTCCTCATCATAGCCGAACCTAAGCTCATAGCCCTTAAGCACAACAGCCGCCATTTTTTCTCTTGTCAAAACCTTTGTACTGTAGAAGCTTTCGAAATCCTTTACATCAAGACACCAAACAGCACAAAGTGAAGATATAAAATCGTTTGCTGTTATGCCTTTAAGAGGCTCGAAGTTGTTGCCGCTTGTTTTTTCCATTACGCCCAGCTGAAGAAGCTTTTCGATTTGGTTTCTGTAATAAGCCGGGTCGTTTTCAGCCGTTCCGTCGCCGTTATAAGCAAAGGTTACGTCATCTGTCCATTCGGGGAAAACTGCTGACCAGTCTCCGCTTTCACAGGCTGCCGCCGTATCCTCATCAAAATAAGAGAAAAGCGCCGCCATTGTTTCGTTGTTGTTTCTTTGGCTGTAAATGTCCTCACAGATTATTTTGCACCAAACCTTAGCCAAGGCTTCCTTATAATGGGTTCCGTCAATTTTTTTATCGGGATGACCGTTGGCATAAGAGCCTGAATTGGTTTTGCCGGGGGATTCCCCTGCTTCGATACCCATATAAACTGCATTGGCTGTGTTTGCGCCGATTTCTTCTACATAAGCCTTTGAGCCTTCATAAAGGTCAACAACCTGAACCGCACTGTTGTTTTCGGCAGCCTTCTTCATAAGTGAGGGTGAGTCGGGGCTGAAGCCGCTCTTTTTCCACTCACCGTCAGAGGTTCTCGTCATAGGGGTAACCAAAATCGGCGTAACCCCTCTTGAAAGCATTGCCGGAATATAAATATCGTTAAGCCATCTCTCATAATAAGCTGTGGTAGAGCCTCTGCCGAATCTTGCTTCGGGACCGTTTGACTCCCCGGTGGACTCGTCATTGTGGGCTGAATGGAGCATAATATAGTCGCCGGGCTTGGCTGTCAGAAGAATGTCGTTAAATCTTCCTTCATTAAACATATTTTTCATAGACCTGCCGCCCATGGAATAGTTTATAACTCTGACCTTGTTTCTGTCGAACATAGAGCCTATAATCTGACCCCAGCCGCTCATTCCCGCTTCTTCAAATGTATAAGTTTTTTGGGTTGAGTCGCCCAAAACGAAAACTGTGGGTATGGTGGTTGAAGTAACCCTGTTGTTCTCGATTTTTTCTATGCTTATTGATTTAATGCCTACGCTTTGGGGCTTTTTCTCCGTTCCCATTTCCGTAGGCTCAACCTCAACCTCGATGTAAGGTTCCCCTGTTACAAAGTCAAATTCCCATGTGTTGTTATCTGTCCATTTTGCCTTGTGCTGAGCCGCTACGTTCCCTGCGGCGTCCCATGCGGCAGTTGAGGTAAGCCTTGTCGCCTGCATACCTGAAAGAGCCACATATGTATTTTCGCTTGCCTTTCCTTTAGAAACCTCTCCTGTTCCGAATTTGCTGTCGGAAACCTCAACCTTAACCCTGTAGCCTCCGGCTTCCTCAACGTCAACTCTGAAAACCAAGCCGCCGTAGTTATAGTTTGAGCTGTTTAAGTCGGAAAGATACTTGCCGCTTCCGTTTTCGGTTATTCTGAAGCCCTCTGTTTCACTCCAGGTGATTTTTGAGGTGTCAAGGCTTCTTGCAGGCATAGCCCCTGTTTCGTCTACAAAGCCGTAGCCCTTATCCTTTGAATAAAGGGGCACAGTTCCGTCGTTCAAATTAATCGCCTCCGAAGCTTCTTCCTTAACAAAGTTAAAGGAATAGCTGTCTTTAGCCATCCCAAAGCGTAATTCCGCAAAGGGATTATATGATAATAAGCCAAACAGCA
>JAJBVU010000191.1 GCA_020859645.1 Eubacterium sp.
CGGCTGTGATATAATAAAACATAATATATAATAAAAAATTGTAAAACACAACCGTATCGGGGAGGTATTTTTAATGAAAAGAGCATTGCCGGCAATATTATTAAGCGCTGTTATGCTGTGCAGCTGCAGCAGAGTTCAAAATTATTATTCATCACTGTTTGACGAAATAGGTCAGATGCGTGAAAATATTTTGGGTTCTGACCAAGAGGAAACTTCGGAAGAGGAGGAAACCTATGAAACAGAGGAGCTCTTCGAGACGGAGGAAGTCTATGAAACCTCAACTGAAGATGATATTTTATATGAAGGCTCGGACGAACAGACCCTTTCAGACAGTATCGCCATAGAAATTTCCTATGCGCTTGAGCAAAACACAGAAGCGGAAAATAAGCTGTATAATGAAGCCGTAACACAGTGGGAGATGAATGTTGCCGCCGATGAATTATATCAGCTTTGGGACAATACCCTTAACAACGTGTGGGCTATATTGGAGGAAGGCTTAAGCGAAGAGGATATGGCGGCTTTAAGAGAAGAAGAGCAGGAATGGATTGAATATAAGGAAGCCCAAATAGAAGAAGCCGGTGCGGAGTATGAAGGGGGAAGTATGCAGCCTATGGTGAGATCTATGGAAGGGGCAGAGCTTACTAAAGCAAGGGTTTACGATTTGGCTGCATATGCAGACGGAAAGTAAGCAGTAAATTATAAAAAGAAAGGCAAAACAATATGAATATAAATACAAATTCCGATATTATAATATATACAACGGAAGATGGTTTAACAAAAATAGATGCGGCTTTTGACGGAGATACGGTTTGGCTGTCCATTGATCAAATGGCTGAACTGTTTCAGCGTGACAAAAGTGTTATAGGAAAACATATCAGAAATATTTTTAAAGAGGGAGAATTACTAAGGGAATCAGTTTGGGCAAAATTTGCCTACACTGCCGCTGACGGAAAAACTTATAAGGTTGATTATTACAATTTAGATGTTATAATTTCGGTTGGCTATCGTGTAAAGTCAAAACGAGGAACCCAGTTCAGAATTTGGGCACTTGGAATATTGAAGGAATATATACAAAAGGGATTTGCACTTGATGATGACCGTTTAAAGAAATTAGGCGGCGGCGGATATTTTAAAGAACTGCTTGAACGTATCAGAGACATTAGGGCTTCAGAAAAAGTGTTCTACAGGCAAGTATTGGAAATTTATGCAACAAGTATAGACTATGACCCAAAAGCCGATATATCTGTTCTTTTTTTCAAAAAAGTTCAAAATAAAATTCATTATGCAATACATGGACAGACCGCAGCAGAGGTTATTTATAACAGGGCAGACGCCGAAAAAGAGTTTATGGGTCTCACAACCTTTTCGGGAAGCCAACCCACATTAAAAGAAGCGGTTGTTGCAAAAAACTATTTGAATGAAAATGAACTTCGAGCTATGGGACAGCTTGTCTCCGGATATTTGGATTTTGCCGAACGTCAAGCCGAACGGGAACAAATAATGACTATGAAAGACTGGGCAGAGCACTTGGATCGTATTTTGACAATGAGCGGTGAGCAGCTTCTTCAAGGAAGCGGAAATGTAACACATAAGCAAGCAGTAGATAAAGCAACTGATGAATATAAAAAATATAAGAAAAGAACACTGAGTACCGTCGAACAGGATTATTTGAATTCTATCAAACTGTTGGAAAAAACAACA
This sequence comes from Eubacterium sp., assembly GCA_020859645.1. Taxonomy (GTDB): domain Bacteria; phylum Bacillota; class Clostridia; order Lachnospirales; family CAG-274; genus JAJQCI01. The sequence continues at coordinate 1,702 of JAJBVU010000191.1, forward strand.
TCCGAGAATAAGCTAAACGGCAAATCATAAATTTTATTTTATAAATAAAACAAATAATAAAAAAACTAAATTCATTATTAATCAAAAAAGAAAGGCAAGGCAATATGAATATAAAAATAAGAGGTATGCACGAGTGTGACAGAGAAGATGTTCTTTCTATGATGAAAACATTTTATTCTTCCCCTGCGGTATATACAGAGGGTTCGGAGAATATTTTTATTAATGACTTTAACAGCTGCGTAAGCGAAAGCCCTTATTCGGAGGGGTATATTTTTGAAAAGGATGAAGAGGTTTGCGGCTATTCAATGCTTTCAAAAAGCTTTTCAACGGAATTCGGCAAGCCCTGCATTTGGATTGAAGATATTTTCATAAAGGAAGGCTTCAGGGGCAAAGGCATAGGAAAAGAATATTTCGATTTTCTTGGCAAGAAATATACCGATGTTATATTTCGTCTTGAAGTACAGAAGGAAAACACCGCCGCAATTCACCTCTATAAAAAAGAGGGCTTTGACATTTTACCCTATATTGAAATGAAAAAATAAAATCAAAATTTTAAAGTTCAGACAGTTAAAAAGCCGTCTCGGGTTTGGAAAAACAAGCCTTTTCCTTTTCCGAGACGGCTGTTTTATTGCAAAAATATCCCCCTCCGAAAGAGGGGGATAGAAAAATTACTGATTGGTTCTTTCAAAGCTTACAGATGTATCCAGCACCTTAGCCAAAATCTTCGCCGCATCTGCTGCGTCAACAACCTCGTCATTGTTTACATCGGCAACTTCGTTTGCAACTGCCCATTCCTCATTTGCAGAATAGTTTCCTATAACATACTGCAAAAGTACAGCCGCATCGTTTGCGGTGATTTCTCCGCTTTGGTCAACATCGCCTACAACGCCGTTGTTATCATCGTCATCGTCTCCGCCGCCTGAGCTTCCGCCGCCGCTTTCTCCCAAAGCCACGCCGTCAATAACAACGTTGGTTATAAGTGCCTTGTTATATCTTATAAAGTCCATATTGTCCTGAGCTGCATCAATGGCAAAGCCCACATAGCAGATCTCAGGCAGTGTTGTTTCGTAGGAACTGAGTTCTGTCCAGTTTTCGCCGTCTGTTCCGCCGTAAAGAGTTATTGTGTCGCCGACCCTTGTCATTCTCATATACATAGGTGTCTGCTCTTCGTTTAATCTCTTCTTGGCTACGCTCATAAATGTTCCTATAGTTGAACTTGAAATGCTTGAAACAGAGCCGTTTGCAGTGGTTCTTACAAAGGGACCTATATTTCTTGCCAAAATAGCTCCGCCGTCTGCGCCGGTATATCCTTCATAGTCCTCGCCCTTAATATAGGTTACTGCGTTCCAATAGAATTCGGGCTTGCCCTCGTCTACTGATGCTCTTGCCATAATACCGGCCTTCTGATAATAGTCAAGCTTAGCCCACATTTCAACCTGTGCGCTTATATCAAAGTCGCCTGTCATTTCCTTATAGTCAAAGTAGAAAGCATCGTCTGCGCTGTTTGAAGCTGCAGAGGTTCTGCCTACAAGACCTGCGCCTTCGATTATGATAGAGCCGTCCTGTGAGTCATATGAAACATTTCCGCTTTCTCTTACTTCGCCTATATCAACAGCAGTGAAATCGGGAATATTTTCCTCCGACTCAAGAACAGTTATGCCCACCTGATCGGAAATTGTATAGGGTGCATAGCTTCCCACAATATCGGGTGCAACAGCTGCCTGAAGCAGATATGAGCCTATTTCGTTAGGCGTAAATTCAAGGCTTGTTGAAACGGTTTCATCGTCAAACAGTACATTGTAGTTATAAATATCTGTCATAGCGCTGCTTCCGCCGAGCTCAAGGTAATATGTTTCGCCTAAAATAAGGTCTGTGTTTCCGTCTGAAAGAATGTTATTGCCTTCTGCGTCTAAAATTCCCGTAATTTCAATATCATCGCTTGAAAGTGTACGGTTTGAAGCATAGCTTGTAAAGCTGTCAACACTGCTTACTGAGTTTTCGCCCCATTCGCCTAAAATATCGTTTAAGTAAACCTCAAGATATGTATAGCCGTAGAAGGGACTTGTTTCGTCTGTAATAAGAGTTGTTGAATCGGCTTTGTCGGGGTCTGTTCCCAAAACAGTCTCATATGCATCGGGAATACCGTCGCTGTCTGTGTCATAGGCTGCGCCTGTGCTGCCGTTATGCAGAGCATTTTCGATTGTAATATAACCGCCGGCTTCGCTTTCGCCGTTTATAAATCTGCCTGTGCCGTTTTCAATCTGACAGATAAGTCTGTCGTCCTGAGCATCTCTTACAAAGCTTGCCCCTGCCCCTGCAAGAACGTCTGCATAAGCTGTCTCGGCATCTGTAGGCTCATAGGGTATTTTAAGCTCTGCCTTTTCGTCAAGTCTGTAGGCAGCTGTTCCCAAATCTATAAAGCCTGCCGCATTATTACTGTTAAGAGTTTCGTTGCCCTCCATAATATTTCCGTCATCAATATAGTATGTGCTGTGATAGCCGCCGTATGATGAGTCTGTGTCGCAGTCAAAGAAATAAGCCTTTACCTTTTCAAGTGTGTTGGGACCGGACTTATAATAGTTGCTTTCAAAGTTGGTTTGCGGTCCTTTTTCGGTCTTGCCTCTGTCGCCGCCGTATGAGGACATATGACCCCAGTTATAAACAACGTTGTTGGCAAATTCCAAAAGGTTGTCATAGTCTTTGTTTCCGTATGTAAAGCCGCCTTCAAATCTGGGGTTTCTGGTTCCGTTGCTTGCCCAGATGTTGTGAACTATGGTTGTGTTATAGCCGTTCATAATACTTCCCATGCCGTGCTTAGCTTCGCTTTCACCGCTTAAAAGCTCGGCGTCGGTAGTATTTTCGCCGTTCTTGTTTACCATAGCAAGACCGCCGGTAATAATGTTATAGGAAAGGGTTGAGTTAATAAGCTCCTTAGCGCTGAAGGTTTCGTCAACGCCCCAGCTGAATGTACAGTGGTCAACAACTATGTTCTTGCCGGAAGCCGTTGCGCCGTCAAGGTCATAGCCTTCGCCCAGCCTAAATCTCAAATATCTAAGCATAATGTTTTCGCCTGAAATGTTGCAGGTGCCTCCGGCAATTGTTATGCCCTCGCCGGGAGCTGTCTGACCGGCTACTGTCAGGTTGCTGCCGAAAACAAATCTTCTTTGGCTCTTTGTAGCTGTGGGGTCAACATGAATTGTTCCGCCTACTGCAAAAACAATTGTCAAGGGTGTGTCTGTAGAGGATCTTGCCTTGTTAAGACCGTATCTCAATGTACCCTCCTGAGGGTCTGAAACGCTGTCGTCAAGACTTGTAACAACATAAACCTGACCCTCTGTTGAAAGGGTGGTTCTTCCGCCGGAGGTATATGTGCCGCCGCCCACAACTGTAGGGAATGCGGGAACCTTTATAGTGTTGCTGTTTTCAGCCGTAAAGGAAATTGTAAAATCCTCAGCCTCTTCGTCTGTTATTGTAATTTCGTTTCCGCTTGAATCAAGAGGAACAACTCTTACATAATAGGTTTCGCCCTCTTCAAGCTCTACATCGCTTGGGAAGCTTTCAACCTGCTGTGTTACAAGGAAAACGGTGTTTTTGTTATCCTGAATATATTCCGAACCGTTCTTGTCTGTTTTGGCTGTTACGCCGTCCTGAACGGGCATATCAACCTTTTTCTGTGTGTTGAAGGTTGAGGTTGTGTCGGCTGCTGTCCAGTTTGTGCCGTCCTCCGAATAGTCTATTCTGTAGGATGTAGCATAGCCTGTTGTTACAACAGTTGTGTCAACGTGGGAAACTCCCCCTGTAAGATAGGCTGATGCGCTTGAATCATATGCATAGTCAAGTATAGTTTGACAGCCGTCCTCTTCGCCCTCAACAAAGCCCATATAAACCTCTTCTTCGCCTGTAAGGCTTATGTTTACCTTGCTTGCGCTGTATGACGGAGTGTAGCCGTTATAGTTTACAATAAGACCTCTGTAGGGCATAGTCCAACTTGCCATAGGGTCAGCCGAATCCACAGTCTCGTCTGCCATAGCGTAGGCTGTCAGAGGGTTCTGGTTTAAAAGTGTTCCGTCCTTGGCTACGGAAGGCCATGTAAGAATAAGTGCGCCGTCGGCATAGTCGGCTTCAAGGCCTTTTGTGTTTCTGTAGTTGTATTCGGCATTGGAGCTGATTGTTGCTCTTGCATAACCGGGCACTGTAAAATTAATACAAGCCGCCGATGCCATAACAAAAGCCGTTAAAGCAGCCAAAAGTCGTTTCTTCATATTTTTTCCTCCTTGTTATATAGTTTTCTTATAAACGCCGGTGATTATTCACCGCTTCTTCATCAATTGTAACACAATTCTTTAATAAAATAAAGGATTTATTT
>JAJBVU010000096.1:0-2471 GCA_020859645.1 Eubacterium sp.
ATTTTTTGATAATTTATTTTAATATTTTTTTAAAATTTTTCAATTGGCGTCTTAAATTTATGATTTATTGTTTGCGTACTTATGCTCGGTTTAAGCATTTTTACGAATTACTCCTCGAATTCGATTGGCTTAAACATATGAACCGCAAGGGGTGCAAGCTTAAACGCCAGTGAATTTTCTTTGCCTAAAATTTCTTCAGGCTGAGAATCGATTGGGTCGGGGTTAAATACGCCGCTTCCGCCGTATTCCGGCTTGTCGCTGCAGAAGATCTCCTGCCACTTGCCTGCAAAGGGAACCGCTGTCTTATAGTCAAAATATGTCTCGGGGGTAAAGTTGCATACTACAAGAATATTCTCACCCTTGCTGTTGCCCTTTCTTACATATGAATATATGCTTCTGCAGCAGTCATTTGCATCAATCCATTCAAAGCCCTCCCAAGAGAAGTCTTTAACCCAAAGAGCCTCTTCCTTAAGATAGAGATTGTTAAGATCCTTAACATAGTTCTGCATTGTGCTGTGGTGAGGATATTCAAGCAGGAACCAGTCCAAAGGACGTTTTTCGTCCCACTCTATAAACTGACCGAACTCGCCGCCCATAAAGAGAAGGTTCTTTCCGGGGAAGGTAGTCTGATAGCCGTATGAAACTCTGAGTCCCGCAAACTTCTGCCACAGGTCGCCGGGCTGCTTGTCCAGCATAGACTGCTTGCCGTGTACAACCTCGTCATGAGACAATACAAGTATAAATCTTTCGGAATATGCGTACATCATACCGAAGGTAAGGTTGTTGTGGTGATAGCGTCTGTAAATAGGTTCTTTCTTGATGTAGTCAAGGAAGTCGTTCATCCAACCCATATTCCACTTAAGGGAGAAGCCAAGTCCGCCGTATTCAAGATCCTTTGTAATACCTTCATATGAGGTTGATTCCTCTGCTATCATATAAACGTTGGGGTGTGCGCCCTCAACAACCGAGTTCATATGCTTAATAAATTCGATTGCGTCAAGGTTTTCTCTTCCGCCGTACTTATTGGGAACCCACTGTCCGTCGGGCTTAGCATAGTTAAGATAAAGCATTGAAGAAACGGCGTCAACACGGAGACCGTCGATGTGATAATTTTCTACCCAATATAAAGCGTTTGCGATAAGGAAGTTTTTAACCTCACATCTGCCGTAGTTAAAAATAAGTGTTCCCCATTCGGGATGTTCTCCCTGCATAGGATTTTGGTGTTCATAGAGACATGAGCCGTCAAAACGTGCAAGTCCGTGAGCGTCTTTGGGGAAGTGTGCGGGAACCCAGTCAAGAATAACGCCGATTCCTGCTTGGTGAGCAGCATCAACGAATGCCATAAATTCAGCAGGAGTGCCGTAGCGGCTTGTAGGCGCATAGTAGCCTGTTACCTGATAACCCCAGCTTCCGTCAAAGGGATGTTCCTCAACGGGAAGCAGCTCAATGTGTGTGTAGCCCATTTCCACAACGTAGGGAATAAGCAGATCCTTAAGTTCGGTATAGCTTAAAAATCTGTCGCTGCCGTCATCGGGACGCTTCCATGAGCCTAAATGAACCTCATAAATATTCATGGGGCGGTTATATTTTTCGGCGGTTTTAATGTTTGTCATATATTCGCCGTCCTGCCACTGATAATCATAAATATTGAAGAGAAGAGACGAGGTTGAGGGACGAAGCTCACACATTACTCCGTAGGGGTCTTGCTTTTGAATTGTCTGACCCTCGGGAGTTTTGATTTCATATTTATAATGGTCGAAGGGTTTAAGCCCGGGAATGAATATTTCCCAAACTCCTTCATTATAAAGCTCACGCATTTGGTTGCGTCTTGCGTCCCATTCGTTAAAGTCGCCTATAACGGAAACACGCTTTGCGTTGGGAGCCCAAACGCCGAAAACAACGCCTTCTACGCCGTCAACAACGGCAAAGTTAGCGCCGAGCTTTTTATAAATTTCGTAGTGGTTGCCCTGTGCAAAAAGAAAACAGTCATATTCTGAAATTTGAGGCGCAAATGAATAGGCATCATAGGTCTCCCATTGAGAGCCGTCATGGTTTGTCATACGCAGTTTATATGAAAACCACTTTTTTCTGCCCTTAATAATACCCTCGAAAAAACCGTCTGCGTGAATTTTTTCAAGAGGATATTCATTGCCCTTTTTAACATCTATAACAGTGACCTCCTTAACCTGGGGGTTTAAAACACGAACAACAAGTGCCGGCTTGCCGTTTTTTTCGATTTCGTGCATACCCAGAATATGATGGGGGTCGCCGCAGTCAGCTGAGATAACCCTCTGGAGTTCAATGAAATTGGCTGTCGTAATCATAAACTTCACTCCTTTAAAATAGTTTGGCGGCAGCAAAACGCCGTCTGTTTCAAAAACGTTCTCAAAGGGAAAAGCCGAAAATCCGAAAAGAAAAAAGTTAAAAGCCTTTCCCTATAAAACTTCTTTATTAATTATATAACATATGAG
>JAJBVU010000096.1:2481-5974 GCA_020859645.1 Eubacterium sp.
TAAAAATTAATAAATTCCGTTGAAAAATCGGTGTGATTATTATATAATGTGTGTAAAGAAAATTTAATTTAAGGGAGGAGAAGCTATGATTTTTAAGAGTAAGAGCGAAACAGAAGCCAATGGCGAGCCTGTTATAAGAGCTAGTATATGCAACGGCGAGAGGGTTATAGGCTTCAGAAAGGACGGAAAATTCATTAAGGGCGAAATTGTCAGAAGCGACAAGGATATAGTCTCTTTCTGCAAAAAATACGGAATTAAAAGTGAGGACGTAAAGACAATTTATTAAGCCTTTAAGGAATTTTTAAGGATTGGCTTCATAAAATTTAAGAATTATAAACTTGTAATCACGTCTGTACAAGCTTATAATTTTTTTGAGGTGAAGCTTATGGGCAGCAACAAATACGAAATTATTGCAAGTGAAATTAAGGATAAAATTCTGCTGGGAGAAATTGCGGAGGGGGATAAAATTCCTTCCGAAAACATACTTTCGGAAAAATATGATGTCAGCCGTCAGACTGTCAGAAAGGCTCTGTCTATTTTAAGCGACGAGGGTCTTATTGAGTCTGTTCACGGAAAGGGCACTTTCTGCCGAAAGCAGACCTCAAGGCGTACAAGCAGCAAAAACATAGGTGTTGTAATAACCTATATAAATGACTATATTTTTCCCCTTATTTTAAAGGGAATTTATGACGTTTTGGATAAAAAGAACTACAGCATAATTTTGAAAAGCACAACCAACGGCAGAGACAGAGAAAAGCAGTGTCTTGAGGATATTTTAACCAAAAATGTTGACGGGCTCATAATCGAACCGAGCAAAAGCGAAATTGCATGGAAGAACAGGGAACTTGTACGGAGGTTTGACCAAGTGGGCGTACCTATGTTTTTATACAAAGCAGATATGATCATATGGAACACAGCCCCGTTATTAAAACAGACGATGAATTAGGCACAAAAATACTGACAAATCACCTCATTGACTTAGGTCATAAAAATATAGCGGGCATTTTTCAGGCGGATATTACCCAAGGCATTTCAAGACATAAGGGCTATGCAAAAACCTTGCAGAGCAGGGGACTTGTATACAACCCCGACAACGTAATTTGGTTTCATGTTGAGGACAAATTCGGCAAAACCGAGTGGGCAATCGAAGCACTTTTGAAAAATGACCCTTCCATTGACGCAATTGTGTGTTATAATGATATGATAGCCTATAAGGTTATAGAGGTGTTAAACAGTCTCGGAATAAGAGTTCCGGAGGATATATCAATTACGGGCTATGACGCTCAGGCTCAGGACGAGCCCGGGGCGTTTAAGCTCACTACAGTAACTCACCCCAAAGAAAATCTGGGCAGAAAAGCGGCGGAGGTGCTTTTAAAGCTTCTTGAGGGCGACACAGATGTTAAAAGTGAATATGTGTTTAAGCCCGAGTTTGTGGAGGGTTTAAGCTGCATAAAAAGGATTTAATTTTTTTCAACAGCTGAGCTGATGATTTTTAGAGGTGAATGAATATGAATAATGAAAACGCAAACGCAAATGCTCATTATAAAAGAATGACCGAAGCCCCCATACCGGGACTTATTATAAGCTTGGGCATACCTACCACCATAAGTATGCTTGTTACCAATATTTATAACTTGGCTGACACCTATTTCGTAAGTCAAATAGGCTTAAGCGCCAGCGGAGCAGTAGGCATTGTTTTCGGCTTTATGGCTGTCCTGCAGGCAATTGGCTTTTTGTTCGGTCAGGGTGCAGGCAGCAACATAGCAGGCTGTCTGGGCGCAAAAGACCATAAAAGCGCAAGCATATACGCCACAACCTCATTTGTTCTTGCCTTTGTTTTAAGTGTAATTATAGGAATTTTCTGCTATATTTTTATAGAACCCTTCTTAAGACTTTTAGGCAGTACGGAAACCATTTTGCCCTATGCCAAAACCTATGTTATTTACATAATTATTTCGGGACCCTTTACGGTTTGCGGCTTTGTTATGAACAACATTCTCCGTTTTGAGGGAAGAGCCAATATGGCTATGGCAGGTCTTGTTTCCGGCGCTTTGTTAAACATTATAGGCGACCCCATTCTTATTTTTAAATTTAATTTAGGCATAGCCGGAGCAGGGCTTTCGACCTGTCTTTCTCAGATAATAAGCTTTTTCCTTCTGCTTTATTTCTTTGTAAGCGGAAAAACAATGTGTAAGCTTTCGCCTAAAAATTTTAAGCCTAAATTTAATACAGTTTGGAGAATTTTGACAATAGGCTTTCCCTCACTTGCACGTCAGGGCCTTCAAAGCGTTTCCACAATGCTTCTTAATAACTGCGCCGCATTTTACGGCGATGCGTCCGTTGCTGCAATGAGTATTGTTTCAAGGCTTACCTTTTTTGTTTTTGCTGTTGGCTTGGGTATCGGTCAAGGCTTTCAGCCTGTCTGCGGCTTCAACTACGGCGCAAAAATATATTCCAGAGTTAAAGAAGCCTTTAAGTTTACACTCTTTTTGGGCGAGGCTTTTTTGGGAGCAGTTGCGGTTGTGGGCTTTATAATTGCCCCTTATGCCATAGGCTGGTTCAGAAAAGACCCGGAGGTTTTGGAAATAGGTGTTCTTGCCTTTAGACTTCAGTGCATAGGTCTCTTCTTTCAGCCCCTTGCGGTTATGTGCAATATGACCTTCCAAAGCTGTCAAAAGCCTGTTTTGGCAACTGTGTCGTCTCTTATGAAAAGCGGACTTTTCTTCATTCCCGTTCTTCTTATAGGCACAAAGCTTTTCGGCATAACCGGTATTCAGGCATCTCAGCCTATCGCCGACTTATTGACATTTATCGCCGTTCTGCCTATGATTATTCATTTCTTTGCGACTATGCCGAAGGACAGTAAACCGAAAAATTGAAAAAAAGAGTATAAATTTTACGAAAAGGAGAGTTTGTTATGCCGGACAATTATTTATTTGAGAGCTTTAAGGATATTTTATCTTCCGATTCAGAGGGCATTTCTTTTAAAGAAGGCAGTGATTTTGACTGCGGACTGAAAACCCTAAGCTCACTGCAGAGGAGAGAAAGATTAGCTAAAATCCGCCTGCTGCACGACTGCGTTTTTTCAAATTTCGATAAGCTCAATGAAGAAATTTATATGGTATCGAAACTTGAAATATGCAGCGAATGGAATGGCTGGCAGGAGGGGTTTGAAGATTTTATTTATGCCAAAAGAATGAAAAAGAATGTTTTTTACAGAGAAATAATAGCCGAAGCAAATAAAAGAAATATACAGCTGCTGACCCGGCACGTTATAAGCTATAAAGAAAACAAAGCCTTAGCGGATAAATTTTTCAGAGGAAATATGGAATATATCACAAAGGTGTGTTTTTGTGTGCCGCAGTTGGATTTTGCTGTTCAGCCTACCCACAGTGTGCAGCTGCTGCTTTACAGCAAAAATAAAGACAGCCGCTTTGTGAATTTTACGGAAAGCCTGTTAAGCTATTCCGATGAGCTGAAGCCTTGGGGATGA
>JAJBVU010000328.1:0-5333 GCA_020859645.1 Eubacterium sp.
ATATAAAGCCATATTAAACATATAAAGGAGTATATATATGGCTATTAAGAGTTTATCTGTAAGAATTGATGAAGTTATGTTAGACAAGCTGCACGTTGTAGCAGATTATGAAGGACGTTCGGCTAACAGTCAAATATTGATTTTAGTTCGTGACTGTATTGAAAAATATGAAGAGAAGCACGGCAAAATTCAAATAGACCGCAATTAACAGACACTATTTTAGGTATGTATAGAACAAACCCTGCTTTTAAATTTCTTATGTATTGACTTAGGCACAAAAAACAGGGTATAATAAACAGGTCGGATATATTTACAAGCGGTTTTGCCGTAAGAACGAAATAAGGGAAGTGTTATTGTGAGCGGTATATCTCAAATTAAGAGCAAACTGTTGGTGGAACAGGTTCAGGAAAACATTTACAAATACATAATAGACGAAAATATTGCAGTGGGAGAAAAGCTGCCCAACGAGTTTGAATTGGGCAAAAAGTTTAACGTAGGAAGAAGCACTGTCAGAGAGGCGGTTAAACTGCTTATTTCAAGAGGTGTTTTGGAGATAAGACGGGGTTCGGGAACATATGTTATAAACAGAACTCCGGCGGAAAGCGACCCCTTGGGGCTTTTGGCTTTGGGAGATAAAATGTCTCTTGCAATCGATCTTGCAAACTTAAGAATGATGTTAGAGCCGGGAATGGCTGAAATGGCTGCTTTAAATGCAACAGAAGAGGACATTGAAAAGCTTGAAAGGCTCTGCGACTCTGTTGAAAACAAAATAAGACGGGGCGACGATTATGTAAGCGACGATATAGCCTTTCATACCTGTATTGCGGAGTGTTCCAAAAACAAGGTTGTGGAGCATTTGGTGCCCATAATCGACACGACGGTTATGATGTTTGTAAACGTAACCCACAAAAAGCTGACGGAGGAAACTATCCTTACTCACAGGGCTGTTTTAAACGCCATAAAAGACAAAGACGTTATAGGGGCAAGGTCGGCAATGACTATGCATATGACCTACAACAGAACTATGATTTTAAATATGATTAAAGCCGAAAACAATAAATAAAGAAACCTTGTGAACCGCAGATTAAAAAGCGGTTCTTTTTTTAGTTAAAGACATCAGATGTATTTTTGTCAATTTTAAGACGTCTGATGTTATTTGAAAAGTTAAAAAAGGCTTTTTGAAAGATATTTTTGTTCAATTTACACAAATGCAAAGGTTTTTATAAGGCAAAAAGTAGAAAGTTGCCTTTACGTCTTGCAAAGGTTTTTTAAGGAGATATAATAAAAGCATAAGACATCTTACCAATAAAATTTAAGTTTAGGAGGTTTTGATTATGGAGAGAAACAGTCAGAGAGTAAGAAAGTTAGCTCCCGAAAACGACCCTTTAAAAATCGGTATGGGCTGGACTTTGGAAGACCTTGAGAAGCCCCAGATTATGGTTGAAAGCACATTCGGCGACAGCCACCCGGGCAGCGCACACCTTAACATTTTCGTTGAGGAAGCTATGAGGGGCATTAAGGACGCCGGAGGACGGGGAGCAAGGTATTACACAACGGACATCTGCGACGGAATTGCCCAGGGTCACGACGGCATAAACTACTCCCTCGTTCACCGTGATATGATCGCAAATATGATTGAAATTCACGGAAATTCAACAGGCTTTGACGGCGGCGTTTTTATAGCAAGCTGCGACAAATCCGTTCCTGCCTGCCTTATGGGGCTTTCAAGACTTGATATGCCCTCGATCGTGATTACAGGCGGAGTTATGGACGCAGGCCCTGATCTTTTGACACTTGAACAGATAGGCGCATATTCGGCAATGTGCCAAAGAGGGGAAATTACAGAGGAAAAGCTGAATTATTATAAGCACAACGCCTGTCCTTCATGCGGAGCCTGTTCGTTTATGGGAACAGCCTCCACTATGCAGATTATGGCTGAAGCTTTGGGACTTATGCTTCCCGGTTCGGCGCTTATGCCTGCAACCTGTCAGGACTTAAAGGAGGTGGCTTACAAAGCCGGAAAACAGGTTGTTGCCCTTGCGGAACAAGGTCTGAAGGTCAGCGACATCGTTACAGTTAAATCCTTTGAAAATGCAATTATGGTTCACGCAGCTATTTCCGGCTCAACAAATTCACTTCTTCACATTCCTGCAATCGCTCATGAATTGGGCATAGAAATAGACTCCGACACATTCGACAGAATGCACAGAGGAGCACACTATCTTTTGGACATTCGTCCTGCCGGAAGATGGCCTGCTCAGTTCTTCTACTATGCCGGCGGAGTTCCTGCGGTTATGGAAGAAATTAAGTCAATGCTTCATCTCGACGTTATGACAGTAACAGGCAAGACCTTAGGCGAAAACTTGGAGGACCTTAAGAAAAACGGCTTCTATGACAAGTGTGAAGGCTATTTAAAGAAGTGGGGTCTTAAGAGAACAGACGTTATAAGAACATTCGAAGAACCCATAGGCTCAGACGGAACAGTAGCTATTTTAAAGGGCAACTTAGCCCCCGAAGGCTCGGTTGTTAAGCATTCCGCAGTTCCCAAGGAAATGTTTAAGGCAGTTTTAAAAGCAAGACCTTTTGACTGTGAAGAGGACGCTATTGCCGCAATTCTTTCACACGAAATCAAGCCCGGCGACGCTGTTTTCATCAGATATGAAGGTCCTAAAGGCTCGGGAATGCCGGAAATGTTCTACACAACAGAAGCAATTTCATCAGACGCTGAGCTCGGAAAAACAATTGCTCTTATTACAGACGGACGTTTCTCCGGCGCATCAAAAGGCCCTGCAATAGGCCATGTTTCTCCCGAAGCAGCAGACGGCGGTCCTATAGCACTGGTTGAAGAAGGCGACTTAATAGAAATCGACATTCCTAACAGAATTTTAGCTATCGTAGGTATTAAAGGCGAAAGACTTTCGGAAGAAGAGGTTGCCGAGGTTCTTAAACAAAGAAAGGCAGCTTGGAAGCCCAAAGAACCCAAATATAAAAAAGGCGTTCTGAAAATATATTCCGAACACGCTGTTTCCCCTATGAAGGGCGGATATATGGAATAATATACATTAACTCAAACACAGTTTTATACGAAAATAATTTAAGGAGGAATTTTTATGACAGAAACACTCGCCGCCAATCCCACAAGACTTGTGGCAGCCGCTCTCATAGGATTTTTGGTTTTACTGGTACTTATTATAGCCTTTAAGGTTCAGGCAATGATAGCTATTCTTGTAGGCGCAATCGTTATAGGAATTGCCGCAGGAATGCCCCTTGCGGATATTGTTACAACCGTAAACGAAGGTATAGGCTCAACCCTTAAGGGAATAGCTCTTTTGGTAGGCTTAGGCTCTATGTTCGGCGCTATTCTGGAAATTTCAGGCGGTGCTCAAACCATAGCCGTCACTCTTGTTAAACGCTTCGGCGACAGAAAAGCCGCTTGGGCTTTGGGCATAACCGGTCTTGTAATTGCTATGCCTGTATTCTTCGACTCAGGTCTTATAATTCTTATACCCCTTGCTTTCGCTCTTGCTAAGAGAACAAAGCGTTCGTCACTGTTTTATGTAATCCCTCTGCTTGCAGGTCTTGCAGTAGGCCACGCATTCATACCTCCCACACCGGGTCCCGTTTTGGTAGCAACTATGCTGGGCGTCGACTTAGGCTGGGTTATAATGGTAGGCGTTGTCTGCGGTATATTCGCAATGATAGCAGCAGGTCCCATTTGGGGTTCAATCTGCGGAAATAAATATAACATTCCCGTTCCCAAGCACATTGCGGAACAGGAAGACATAGACGAATCAAAGCTTCCCAGCTTCGCTTATGTTGTCGGAATCATTCTTATACCCCTTGTACTTATTATTTTAAACTCTGTTTCAAGCGTTATCCCCGCTTTAGAGCCTATAAGACCCGTTTTGGCTTTCGTAGGCGAACCCTTCGTAGCCCTTCTTATAGCAACAATAGCCGCTATGCTTCTTTTGGGAATTAAGAGAGGCTATTCCAAGGAAGAACTTGAAAAGGTAATGACAAAGTCTCTTGAACCTACAGGAATGATTCTTCTTGTAACTGCCTGCGGCGGTGTTTTAAGATACATTCTTCAAAATTCGGGTTTAGGCGATGTAATAGGCTCAGCCGTAGCTTCCGCAGCTCTCCCCATTGTAGTTGTAGCCTTTATAGTAGCCGTTTTAGTAAGAATTTCAGTAGGCTCATCAACGGTAGCTATGACAATGGCAGCCGGTATCGTTTCAGCTATGCCTGAAGTAGCCGGTCTTTCACCTCTCCACCTTGCCTGCATAACAGCAGCCGTAGCCGGCGGTGCAACAGTCTGCTCACACTTTAATGACTCCGGCTTCTGGCTTGTTAAATCCTTAGTAGGCATGGATGAAAAAACAACCCTTAAAACCTGGACAATTATGGAAACAATCGTAGGCTGCACAGGCTTCATAGTTGCTCTTGTAATATCCTTCTTTGCATAATACATATATAGAAGCTAAAGCCTATCCCCGCTTTGCCGCTTCCGAAAAATCCTCCATTAATCGGGGGATTTTTTGAGTTTTGATAATAAACCGAAATTTAACCGCTTATAATTCTACGCTAGGGTTAATGTATCTGCCTGTTTTTTCGGTCTTTTTGCCGTATTGAATTGCCTGCTTCGGGCAGCGGTGAATACAGCCCAAACAACAGGCACAGTCATCTTTAGTCCAAACCGGCTTTCCGTTCTGCAAACTAATCAAATTTTTGGGGCGTATTTCCTGACATAAGCCGCAGCCGATACAGTCTTTTTTAACCCAAAAATGCTTTGTGGCTTTACGCTGACTTGGAACAAAAAATTTCTTAATCAGAAATTTCATTGAAGCCGGCATCGTTAAGCATTTTCATCTGCTTGTCCTTTGACATCAGCGGAAACATTGGAATATAGTTGTCAGGCATTACAACCTTATAGGCAGCACTTAGATTTATTTCCTTTTTGCTCAATAAGCCTTTCATTGTTTTCTCTGCCGTTCCGCAGCCGTCTCCGCAGGTAAAAACAGCAAACACATAGCAATTATCCGATATATTTTTTATAACAAGGTTTTCTAAAAGTTCTTCAACAGCATATACCATATCGTAATCATAGGCAGGGCATACAAAGCCAAGCAGAGAATTAACTTTAACATCTATTTCTGTTGTATGATTCTTCATCATACTATTAATTGAGCATAATTCGCTGCCCGTTTTCAAAGCTACCTTTTCCGCACAATATTTGCTGTTCCCTGCAGCCGAAAAATATAATATCATTTTACTCTCAGTCTCCTATAATTATCATTTATAACATCTTCATTGCTTAACCCGATTTATTATTC
>JAJBVU010000328.1:5343-5896 GCA_020859645.1 Eubacterium sp.
TTAAATATCTTGAGAAGCTAAAGACAAGTACAGCGACATGAACGAAAGCATTTATAATAGAAAATCGCTTATTTGTAATTCCTTATCAGCGTAAAAATATATCAAAGAAAAAATCACAGCGGCCAAGTTCAAATTAAAGCTTGTGCCGCTGTATACTTTCTCCCAAAATACTTTATTAATTTAGCTGAATTTGAAGCATTGGGAGCAATTTAAAAGAAAGTGTTCCCAAAACTGTTCCCAATTCCGTTATTTTTGAGGTTTCCAAAAATTGTAAAAGTCCTGTAAACCGCTTATTTACAGGACTTTTTGAAGTTGCGGGGGCAGGATTTGAACCTGCGACCTTCGGGTTATGAGCCCGACGAGCTACCAGACTGCTCCACCCCGCGACAATATTAAATTATTAAAATAAAAAAATGGGCGGAGAAGGATTCGAACCTTCGCAAGCGTCGCTAACAGATTTACAGTCTGCCCCCTTTGGCCACTCGGGAATCCACCCATAAGAGCCGATGAAGGGAATCGAACCCCCAACCTACTGATTACAAATCAGTTGCTC
>JAJBVU010000033.1 GCA_020859645.1 Eubacterium sp.
ATTATATTATACCATAACGGTTATTTTAAGTCCAGTTTTTTGGGTGCAGTTCAGGGTCTTAAAAGGCTTCGAGGCGGTTTCTTTATTTCGGAAAAACGGACTTTTTTGTTTAAAAAGCCCTTGATTTGGTAGGTTTTTTGTGATAAAATATGAAAAAACGCTGAAAGTATGCATTTCCTTAAGCTTTGGGAAATGTCAAAGGAGAATGGTTTTTATGATGATTTCCACAAGGGGGCGTTATGCTCTCAGGGTTATGATTGATTTGGGTGAAAGAGACGGGCAGGGCTTTGTGGCTCTGAGAGAAATTTCCGAAAGACAGGATATTTCGGAAAAATATTTGGAGTCTATTGTTAAAAGACTTGTTAAAAACGGTCTTGTTGTGGGGATAAGGGGTAAAAACGGAGGCTATAAGCTTGCCAAAAAGCCCTCTGAATATACAGTGGCTGAAATTTTAACCGCTGCGGAAGAGGTTTTAGCCCCTGTTGCCTGTTTAAGCTGCGGTGAAAACACCTGCGAAAGAGCGGAAAGCTGTAAAACACTGCCTATGTGGAAGGAGCTTCAGGGGGTTGTCACCGAATTTTTTGACGGCATTACCCTTCAGGGCTTGATTTCTTCCTGAAACAGGATTATAATGAATATTAAATTTGTTGATTATTCTTCAAGGAGTTGAAACATAGTGGAAAAGGAGAAATTTTATATTACTACGCCTATCTATTATCCCAGCGACAAGCTGCACATAGGTCATTCCTACTGCACCGTTGCCACAGACGCAATGGCGAGATATAAGAGGGCGAGAGGCTATGACGTTATGTTCCTTACGGGAACCGATGAGCACGGTCAGAAAATTGAGAGAATTGCCAACGAACACGGCGTAACCCCCAAGGAATACGTTGACGGAATAGTCGAAAGCGTTAAAGAGCTTTGGAAGCTTATGAACATAAGCTATGACAGATATATAAGAACCACCGATGATTATCATGTTAAGGCGGTTCAGAAGATTTTCAAAGCCCTTTACGATAAGGGTGAAATCTATAAAAGCGAATACGAGGGGCTTTACTGCACTCCCTGTGAGTCCTTTTTTATGGAAAAGGATCTTGTTGACGGAAAGTGTCCCGACTGCGGCAGACCCGTAGAAAAGGTTAAGGAGGAAAGCTATTTCTTCAGACTTTCAAAATACGGCGACAGAATTATTAAGCTTTTGGAGGAACACCCCGAATTTTTGGAGCCTGCTTCAAGAAGAAATGAAATGATAAACAACTTCTTAAAGCCCGGTCTTACAGACCTGTGTGTTTCCAGAACATCATTTAAGTGGGGCGTTCCCGTTGACTTTGACGAGGGTCATATTGTCTATGTTTGGATTGACGCTCTTTCAAACTATATCACTGCTTTGGGCTACGGCTCAGATGACGACAGCGACTTCAAGAAATACTGGCCCGCCGACGTTCACGTTGTGGGAAAGGAAATTGTACGTTTTCATACTATAATATGGCCCGCTATTCTTATGGCTCTTGATCTGCCCCTGCCTAAAAAGGTTTTCGGTCACGGCTGGCTTATTATAGACGGCGGCAAAATGAGCAAGTCAAAGGGCAATGTGGTTGATCCTGTTGTTTTGTGCGAGAGATACGGCGTTGACGCTATAAGATATTTCCTTTTGAGAGAAATTGCTTTCGGTCAGGACGGAAACTTTACCAATGAAGCCCTTATTAACCGTATTAACTCAGACCTTGCCAACGATTTCGGAAACCTTCTGTCAAGAACAGTAGGTATGATAGACAAATATTTTGACGGAAAGCTGCCTGCCGAACAGGAAGAACATCCTCTTAATGGAGAAATTAAGGCTTTCGCAGAGAAAACAGCCTGTCAAGTTGAAAAATATTATGACGAAATGCTTTTCTCAGACGCACTTACTGAAATTTGGGGCTTTATAAGAAGGCTTAACAAATATATTGACGAAACGGCTCCATGGGTTCTTGCCAAGGACGAAAGCAAGAAGGGGCTTCTTGCAGGCATTATGTATACCTTGGCTGAGGGCTTAAGAATAATTTCTGTTATGATTGAACCCTGTATGCCCGACACGCCGGGTAAGTGCCGCAGTCAGTTGGGTATTGAAGGGGAAGAGCTTTCCGCATGGGACAGCATTCACAGCTTCGGACTTCTTAACAGAGAGGTCAAGGTAACTAAGGGCGCAGTTATTTTCCCCAGAATTGACGTCAAAAAAGAGCTTGAAGCTATAGAAAAGACATCGGGAGCAGACAAAAAAGCGGAAAAAGAAGCCAAAAAAGCCGAGAAGAAGCAGGATAAAAAGAAGAAAGCCGCCGAAGCACCCTCCGAAATAGGAATTGAGGATTTCGGAAAGGTTCAAATGAAGGTGGGCAAAATTTTAGAGTGCAAGCCCGTTGAAAATTCGGACAAGCTTTTGGTTTCACAGGTTAAAATAGGCAGCGAAACAAGGCAGATTGTTTCGGGCATTGCAAAGTGGTATTCACCGGATGACCTTGTAGGCAAAAAGGTTATTGTTGTTGTAAACTTAAAGCCCGTTAAGCTGAGGGGCGTACTTTCACAGGGTATGCTTTTGGCTGCTTCAGCAGGGGACAGACTTGTCCTTGCAGGGGTAAACGGAGATATTGACGACGGAGCGGATATATCCTGATGTTTTTCGAAACTCACGCTCATTATGATGACGAAAAGTTTGACGCAGACAGAGAAGAATTAATTTCTTCTCTGTTTTCACAGGGGCAGATAGATTATATCGTGAATGCGGGCTGTGACGTAAAATCCTCCCTTACAGGGCTTGAATTAAGCAAAAAGTGGAAGAATTTTTATGCCGCATGCGGTATACACCCCCACAGTGCAGACGAAATGAACGACGAAAGCTATGAGCTTATAAAGAAGCTTTGTAACGATCCCAAGTGCGTGGCGGTAGGGGAAATAGGGCTTGACTATTATTATGACTTTTGTGACAGAGAGGTTCAGAGAAGCTGCTTCAGGCGTCAGCTTGAGTTGGCGGCTGAGGTGGATCTTCCCGTAATAATTCATTCCAGAGAAGCCGCTGCCGAAACCTTTAATATTATTAAGGAAAGCAATGTGCGCAAGGGAATAATCCACAGCTACAGCGGACACACCCAAATGGCTCTTGAATATATAGAAATGGGCTTTTATATAGGCATAGGGGGAATGGTTACATTTAAAAATGCCAAGAAGCCCGTTGAAGTGGTTAAGAATATACCCCTTGAAAGGATAGTTTTGGAAACGGACTCCCCTTATTTAGCCCCTGTTCCCGTAAGAGGACAGCGAAATAATTCACAAAATTTACGCTATATTGCGGATAAAATTAGTGAAATTAAACAAATTTCGGGCGAAAAAGTGGCTGAAATGACCCGAAATAACGCCTTGACAATATTCGCTAAAAAAATAGTTGTTGCATAATTGTTACGAATGTGTTAAAATAAAATCCGTAAATGTTAAGGAAGCGATGATTAATTCACCGAAGCAGATTTGACACTGATTTTTTCTTGTGCGAGGAATGTATTCGCAGGCGTAGTCGACAGCCCTACGTCAAGAATACAATGACAAAGCACAAGGTAAAATCAGGGGCGAAGCTGCGATGAGTTAATTAATCAGCGGTTCCTTATAAAAGGAAAACAGAGGGATTGCAAAACCCAGTCCCCGATGTTTAAACAAAAGAGATGTTTAAATAGACCTTTTATACTAAGGACAAAAGAAACTGCAAAGCGGACTTGCAGCTTTTAAGGCTTAATCTTAAATGATTTAACCCGGTCCGAACAAGGAGGATTTTATTTTATGAATAGTTTAGTACACAAAGAGAAAAAGGGCTTGAAAATTTTAATCTATCCCTTTTTGATCTTGGCAATTATGGTTATGCTTTCTTCTATAGTAAAAGCGGAAGAAGAAACTGCAGCAGAAGAAACAACAGAGGCAACAACAGAGGAAGAAGTAAAGGCAGCAAGCGGTAAATATACAATAGTAGTTCAGGATAACTACGGAACATATGTTTACCCCACAGACTGCGACACAGTGGAAGAGCTTTTTGCAGAGCAGGGCATCGTTTTAGGCGATCTTGACATTCTTAAGTGCAGCCTTGACGATGAGCTTAAGCAGGGACTTGTTATAAACATTAAAAGAGCCGAGGACGTTTCGTTCCTTATTGACGGAGAAGAGGTTTACACTATATATATGAATGTAAACACACTTGGCGAGGCTCTTTCGAAGCTTAAGGAAGAAAAGGGCGTTAATTATGTTTTGGGTGAGGGCTTAAGCTCTTCACAGGCTTATAACTCCGTTGACCTTATTCCCGTTGTTTCCGCTTATACAAAGGTTGAAACAAAGATTATTGATTGTTATTTCGAAACCGAAACAGTTGAAAACCCCGACCTTGAGGAGGGCGTTACAAACGTTCTCTGCGAAGGCTCAGCAGGCTCAAGCGAGGTTGTTATCAGAGTTAATTATGAAAACGGAAGCGCAGTTTCCACAGAAATTTTAAGCGAAAACGTTATAGTCGCTCCCGTAAACAGAGTTGTTGAAATAGGTACAAAGCAGCCTGAGCCTGAGCCGGAGCTTGAAGCTGTTCAGGCAGTTTCATCCTACGGCACTGTTGTAGGTCAGCTTGTTATGAACTCATCGGCATATTCAATTGACTATGCCTGCACAGGCAAAACCCCCGGTATGGCAGGCTACGGTATTACTGCCAGCGGTATAAGAGCCTGCTACGGCGTTGTTGCCGTTGACCCCAGAGTTATTCCCTTGGGAACAAGGCTTTATGTTGAAGGCTACGGCTATTGTATAGCTGCCGACACAGGCGGAGCCATTAAGGGCAACAAAATAGACCTTTGCTTTAATTCATACAGCGAAGCCGTTAATTACGGCAGAAAGAATGTAACGGTTTATATTTTGGCATAAGTTACTATTGCCTCCGCAAAAAAAGCGGAGGCTTTTTGACTACTGTGTAAGAGCAATGTTCAAAACCGCCGTTTTTAATATTTCCGCAGCGGTTTTGGGGGCGGTTCTTCCGGGTAAACCGGGGCAGTATAAGGCTCGCAGGTTTAGATCCCTTGCGAAGCCGAAGTCTGTTCCTCCCGGAGCCTGAGCCAAATCTATTATGAGACATTTTTTGTTGGCTTTTTTCAGCACGTCTCTGCTTAAAATCTCCGCCGGAATAGTGTTGAAAATAAATGAAAACTCCCCTATGCGGCTTTTAAGCTCATAGAGAGGTATGCCCTTTATGCCGAAGGCTTTAATAAAGGCAGCCGTCTCTTCCGACCGGTAGGTGGAGTAGGTGTCGGCTCCCATACCCTTAAGCATATTAGAGAGAACCTTCCCTACACGTCCGTAGCCCAAAACCAAAACAGGGTTTCCGAAAAGTGTTATGTCGCTTTCTTCAACGGCTGTGGCTATGGCTCCCTCCGCAGTGGGAATAGCGTTGTAAACCGCTACGTCCTCACAGGCGAAAAAGTCATAGGCTTTAATGTTGCATTTTAAAGCAAGGCTATTGACCTTGGGGCTTATAACTCCGCCGATATAAATTTGAATGTTGTTTTTATACATATTTTCAAAAAAGGATTTCAGTGTAACAGTCGGCACGTCGGGAAGAAAAAGAGTTTCATCGTCCTTAGACGTGGGAATAGGACCTATAATTACGTCGGTGTCCTCCAAAAGCTCGGAAATCCCCGAAGCACAGGGATTTATGAAGCTGTTGGCGAAGGCTCTCACAGTATATCCGTCTGACACCAAGCTGTCGAAAATTAATTTATAGCGGTAGTCGCCGCCTAAAACCGCAAATCTGAATCTGCTCAAATTATCACCTGTATGGCTTATTATATAG
>JAJBVU010000284.1 GCA_020859645.1 Eubacterium sp.
ATTGTTGTATAATAAATTTGAGTATTTGAATTAATCAGCTAAATCGAAAAAGTATACTTATTCGATTTTTTTAAAGTTATTTGGAAACAGACTTTTCGAATTGCTCTGCCTTGTTGAAGAATGTTGAGGGCGGTATGCCGCACTCGGCTGCAGCTTCTTTCAGAGAAATTTTCTTGTTTCTCCATCTCTTATGTACCTCATAAAAATTTTCCGGTAAAGGTCTTTGGGGTCTGCCGAATTTCACACCCTTAGCCTTTGCCGCAGCTATGCCCTCGGCTTGTCTTTGTTTTATATTATCTCTTTCATTTTCAGCCACAAAGCTTAAAACCTGCAAAACAATATCGCTCAAAAAGCTGCCCAAAAGATTTTTCTCACGTCTTGTGTCCAATAAAGGCATATCTATAACCATAATATCGGCTTTCTTTACCTTTGTAATCTGCCGCCACTGCTCTATGATTTCATCATAGTTTCGTCCGAGCCTGTCAATGCTTTTAATAATCAGCAAATCATTCTCTTTAAGCTTCTTAAAAACCCTCTTATACTGCCGTCTGTTAAAATCCTTTCCGCTTTGTTTATCTACATAAATGTTTTTCTCGGCTACACCATATTCCTGCATAGCTATAAGCTGCCTGTCCTCATTTTGCTCTTTTGTGGATACTCTCACATATCCGTATGTCATAAGCATTCCTCCTCGTAATTTACAAAAATATTACGTTCTATTATAATTTTACAAATTAATATATGATTTTGTACTGTTATTCGCTATAAAACCATATAAAAAAAAGCGTTTCCATATTTCCGTAAAGAAATCGGCAAACGCAAAAAGGGCTGCCACATAAATTGGTAATTCAATCTATGTGACAGCCCAATAATTGTTATTGATGTTTTATGAATGTTGTATTCTAAATCTTTTTATAATAATACTGACCGTCAGCAAATTTTTCGGCGGCAATCTCTGTGAAATAATTTATATCTCCCATATGCTCAGCCTCAAAGTTTTGC
The DNA here is from genome assembly GCA_020859645.1 of Eubacterium sp. Classification (GTDB taxonomy): domain Bacteria; phylum Bacillota; class Clostridia; order Lachnospirales; family CAG-274; genus JAJQCI01. Next base: position 1,003 of record JAJBVU010000284.1, read on the forward strand.
ATTTCCGTCAAGATTTCGGTTGTTGTCATAATCTTTCTTCGGCTTTCGCACATATTTTCCGAATAACGAGCCATCCCACAGACGGAACAGCAGTTTTCAGCCGAAGCCGTCCCCAAATGTTCTTCCCACTTGTTGCCCTCAATCCATCTGTACTCCGTCCAACATCTGCAGCATTTGTTGTCTCTGCCGCAAAATTTACTGTAATCGTTCAGCCTAACTGCAATCAGCCAGGGCATTGTCTCTGTAAGCCTGTTTTCCATAATTATCTCCTGTTCTGCGTTATATAAAATAATTTTAATCGTCTGATTTTTTACTTAAATCCATATTAGACTTTATCTGTAAAAGAGCTTCATCAGTAACAAATTTTCTGATGTCTTGGGGGAAATGGCGTTTTTCTACGTTTACAGACTTTGATTTGTATGTAATGTTGTCAAATTTCTTTTCTCTGTAACCTTTAGACAAAACAGCGACAATCTCGTTTCTGCCGTAAATAAACTTACGTATATCACCTTGAAGAAGACCGATAGGATAATAATTGCCGGATTTCGTTTGTCCCATTGTCATTGCGTATGCAGTGTTGCCTACACCAACGTCAGCTTTAATAAGAATAAAAGTAACAAAGAACTTATTATGCCCATTAAACGCATTAATAATCCGGATGAGGCTAAAAAGTCCGAACAAGCTGACAGTAATAATAGCAGCGATGTAAAAATACAGGCTATGGCAAAAATCCCGGCTGAGGGCTACGATGATGTGGCAAACGACACAGAAAAATTTGTCGAACATATGTATGAAAAAGGTGTTCTTGGCGGAAAATGCTCACCTGAATTTGTAAAACTCTTACAACAGGATTATATTGATCTTTCTGCCTCAAAAAAGGCTTCAGTTACAAATAAGATGAATACTTCCGAATTAACGAAAGACGAATCAGAAGTTCAGTTTAAGGAAACTACTGCGGCTCCTGTTCAAGCTCAATCGGAAACTGAAGACCTTAATTCTGATTTTACACTCCAGAGCTCTGCTCCGCAAGTGGATGCTGCTTCTCTTCCTACCCAACCGGAAACTAATTACATAAATCCCGATTTTACGAGTCAGAATCAGGCTACGAAAATTGGTGGTGTTCCTGTTCCCATTCCACCAGAAACGGACTACGTAAATTCCAAGTTGTCTTTTTTGTCTTTCAAAAAACAGCCGACAGCAATTCTGTTTTAAATCACTTGCAGCCAAACTCGCAAACGCTTCGCTTTTTGCTCGTATCCCTTGCTCCGCTCGGTCAATTCCGATTTTTATAACAGCTGCTTGTTTAGCTCGGATTCATCTGCAATTAAAAGTATGGAAAACATTATTAAAGAATTTGTGGAAGACTGCTGCGTATTTGGGGCGGATTATAAAGAACACAATTCAGTTATTTATAATCAATGTCTTACCTACTGTAACAACAAAGGTTATCCTGCTCCTCAAAATCAAGGAGCCTTTACAAGTATACTTTACAGCATTTTAAGCGGCAAAGTAAAATCAAACAAATTTAGGAAGAACGGAGCTAACCTAAATGGAACAATAGGAATCGCTTTAAAAAATAATACAAATGTATAGAAAGTAACATATTGGCAATACTGTAAATTATACAGAGTGTTTTCCATATTTTCTGTTAAATACATACCTTGTGTTATACTCGCATTTTAAACTTATATATTATATCAGAAATATAAAGGTACAGGCTGTCTACTATATTATAGGAGGTGAGTCAACTGAAAATTGATATTGATAGTAAAACTAAAATTGTGAGTATATGGCTCACTAAAGAAGAATCTGCCAACAATGAGCTAAGGGAAAGCTTGAAACCTCTTTACAAGAAGTATAAAGCTCAAAAGTATATTGTTGCCGTTTTTTCGTCCGGTGTAGGCGATCTCACAGAATACACAGCCGCATTATTGAAATATAATAAATATGAACTTTACAAAGATGATTCAGCTTAAATAAGGGCGGCCGCAATGCCACCTTTATTTTTTACCCAAATGGCATTGTAAGAGGATATTGACAGTCCTCCCAATATCTAAGAACAGCCCGGCAGATCACTGTCCTATGCAGTGGGATTAACATAGTTGGAAAGTAACCCTCCCAAGCCGGTATTTTTATAAATTTTTAACTACTTTACAGCTTCGCTTATTAAATGCAATTCCGTATTTTGAAATATTGGTAATATCGTCTCCGAGAAAAAATTCATCACATTTTTTGTCCGCAATCTGTTGAAGTCCTTTCAATGCTCTTTTTTCTAACATTGATAATGTTTTAGCATATTTGACTTCAATGATGATGCCTTTATGCTTTATTCGGTCTGTTAAAATAATATCTGCACGGCCGTTTCCTGCTTCTCTGTTTGATTTTACAACCCAGCCTTTACAGCCTTTCATCATTCCCACAAGCAAAGCGTGATACCAAGACTCTTTTTGTTCTTCTGTATTTCCACCGTCCATAAAGCTGATAGATTCCTGCATACACGCATTGATATGGTTCTCTATTTCATCAATTTTGCCGCTGTCAATAGCCTTGTAAAGGTCATCCAAGCCGCCTTCTATTTTTCTAAGGAACCATTTTTTCACCTGCTCACTGAAAACCCTAAGAATTTCTCGGTTGGGAATTGCCAATTTGTACGTTCCGTCCGCATTTCTGCCCTGTGTGGCTAAATAACCTGTAGTGAATAAAATGCTCCAAAGATTTTCTATGCTGCTGTCAATATCCTTATATGTCAGCTCAAATGAAAGTTCTTTATCGACACTGCCTCCTTCTGAAAGTATTTCCAAATCCTGCTTTGTGGTATCATCTGCCATTTCTATAAATTTATATATAATATCATTTTCGCTTACATTTACCCAATAGTTTTTTGGTTCTTTGTCTGAGGACAGCATAAGCTGTCTGCACCAGTTAACCACATCCCACGGGCAATATATACCTACACTTCCAATACGGTATCCGTCATACCAAGCTTTTGTAATTTCATAATATTCACTAAGCCGCAAATCTTCCAGCATCTTTCTTACTTCATCATCTGTAAAACCAAACCATTCATCGCACATATCGTCAATCAATGTGTATAGTGTCGGATTATTCAAATCTGAGAAAATACTCTCTTTAGACACACGCATACAGCCTGTAAGCACACTGAAGAACAGGGCTTCATTTGACTTTAAAGCATAGCCGAAAATTTGGCGGATGAGCAGCACCATTTTCTTGTAGTAGCCGTTTTCATAGGCTTTTTGCAAGGGAGCATCATATTCATCTATTAATATTATGACTTTTTTGCCATAATGTTTGCAAAGAAGTCTTGATAAGAGTTTTAGTGAGCTGTCCAATCCTCTTTTTCTATCAATCAGATCTAACAATCGTGACTTATCCCATTCTTCTATATCTTCCTTCTTTAACAGACAAGAAAATCGAATAGCCTCCTCACTTATTACATCCCATATATTGTTTTTTGCTTCTTCAAAAGATGCTCCCGTAACCTGTTTCAATGATATTGCAATCACAGGGTATTGCCCCATATGCTCTTCGCACAGCTTAACTTCCTTTGAAATTTCCAAGCTATCAAATAAGCTTTTATCTGTTCCGATTTCAAAGAAGTATTTCAGCATACTCATATTTATACTTTTACCGAACCGTCTCGGACGAGTGAAAAGGTTTACTTCTCCCCAATTTTCCAAAAGTTCTTTTATCATTCCTGTCTTATCTACATAATAAAAATTATTCTTTCGGATTTTTTCAAAGTCATCTACGCCAATCGGCATTCTAAGTTTTCCCACACGTTTCACCTCCAAACTCACATCAATATGTATAACCTATCATAACAGCATACGCTGAAACGCAGACTTTTAAAAATTCATCCCGCTCTAACGGCTGTAGTATCTTTAGGTCCTGTTCATATAACAGTTCGTCTGTTTTCATTTATCTGTCCACCTTAATTTATCATACCATACAATCGAAAAATATTCAAGACACTCAAGCCAAGATTTTAAACCTATTATTTGCCACATATTAAATCTTGTATTTAAAACACCGTCATTATGTAGAGAGGAGCTTTCGTATGGCTTGTCAGAAAAGATTTTGCCTGAAATCAGGGGTTTTTGACTGTGACAATGTTTTCAGCGAGGGGGCACCATCAAAAATTCGTAAAGTACGACAGTTTTTTTGTTATTTCCTATTAATATACTAAGGTTACCTATAAAAGTATATCAAGAATACTTTTATAAGTAACCTTCACAAAATCATCCCCTACCTACTCCTTAAAAAAAATCAAAGCTCCAACAAAAAAACTCTTCTTGTCGAAACAGAAAACTTTTACAAGTTTATTATTCGCTCAAAAGTTGGAATTATGCGAAGCCAAGACGATTAATATTAGATGTAATGGAGCGAAAATCTTATAGCCCCTTATTAGTTAAATCTATTCTATATTGATTTGTTATTTTTTTGCAGTATATAATTTATTAAAGACCAGCCGCTTTGTACGGCAGTTTTTATTATAAGCAAGCAGCAGTGCTTCAGCAAATCCTGCCGCACCGCTTCTTCGTTCTTTTGCATTACGAGAGATTTCTTTAACAGATACACGTCCGACTTTTTCTTTAAAAATGTCATCATTTAGCTCTTCTCCAAAGGCAACCACAAGTTGTGCTACACCATTCATCATATTACTGCTGAATGACTTAAGTTCTCCTTCCCACGTTCCTGCAATAAGCCGCAAAACACGATTAAGTATTTGGCAGCCGTATTTATCATATATTTTTTCAAGTGTTGCAACAGCACAGATCCCATTCGGTGTTTGAGTAGGAAC
>JAJBVU010000119.1 GCA_020859645.1 Eubacterium sp.
GACTTGAAATGGCTATGTTATTTTGTTATATTCACATTATAAACTTTCATTTCTGCTTTGCAGATACCACCTACTATAAAAGTCGATTGCTACGTGCTTTGCACTCCCGCAATCGACCCTGTATTCGCACTCCGAGCTGTCGCCCTGCGTTGCTCATACGGGTTAGGTTCTCTAATGTCCAATCATCTATGCAAGCATGCTTGCCTATCTGATTATCCATTGAGAACACTTTTATAGTAAATAAAAATGATAAACGGAGGTGTTGAATATGACAATTACTTTATTGGGGACAATGCTGAGCTATATGATTGCAACGGCTTTTACACCGGGACCGGCTAATATTTTGGCTTTAAATCTTGCTATAGTTTACGGCAGAAAGAATAGTGCGCCCTTTATAAAAGGCTTGTGCTGCGGTCATTTTTGTGTGACTTATATTTGCATAATTGCCGTCTATGCCGTAAATACATATCTTTCATCTGTTTTCGGAGTTTTGAAATATGTTGGCGGCTTATATGTTGGTTATCTTGCTCTTCATACGATTTTCAGCAAGCCTTTAAGTGAAACGGAAAATAAAACTCCGGCTTTCGGAACGGGCTTGTCATTGCAGCTTTTAAATGTTAAAATATTTTTATACGTTATAACCCTTATGTCGGCTTACCTTATTCCCTATTTGGGTTCGTTTCCGAAAATTATGCTTTCGGGGATAGGCATTGCCGGGCTTGGGTGCATTGCAAACATAACGTGGTCAGTCTGCGGCGATAAAATGCAGAACATTTTCAAAAAGTATTACAGACAAATTAATTTGGTGTTGGGAATTTTTCTGCTGTACTGTGCCGTTAAAATTTTGATAGGCTGAAAATCGTGAGGAGATGAGAATATGTATAAACCGAAGCTTGAAAAGGAAATCCGCTGTCCCCTCGAATACGGTATGGACGTGTTCGGCGGAAAGTGGAAGCCCCGAATAATCTGCGTTTTGGCAGACGAAAGCCCTATTCGCTACGGAAAGCTGAGAGAAGAAACCGTAAACATAACCGATTATGTTTTAACCTACACCTTAAAGGAGCTTACCGAGGACGGACTTGTGGAAAGAACTCAGTATAACGAAATTCCTCCCCGGGTGGAATATTCTCTGACGGAAAAAGGCTATTCCGTTCTGCCGATTTTACAGGCAATTTGCAGCTGGGCAGGAGCCTATCACAAGGAAGAAAAGGAATACCCTCTTTTGAAATGTCAAAAATGCGATTACAGAAAATAAAAAAAGGAAATCGGCTCTTACCGAAGCGGCAGGGCTGATTTCCTCTTTTATTACGGAAGAATATCCTTATTTTCTTTCAAGTACTTTATGAAATATTTGCTTGCAATAGGCAAACTTTCTTTGTCTTTATAGGCTACGCCGAGAGTTCTGTACACAGGCGGGTCAGTGGGCAGACACTTTATGTTAAAGCTTATTCTGCGGAGAACAAGCTCCGCAAGCATACTTACCCCAAGACCAGCTTCAACCATTGTCATTATGGCGTAGTCATCGTGAATTGTATATTTTATATCGGGCTTAAGACCGATGCTTTTAAAGGCTTCAAGGGGTTCGCTGTAGCGACCTTCTTCAAGAAGTATAAAAGGTTCTTTTGTAAGCTCCTCCAAAGGCACTCTTTCCCTTTTGGCAAGCCTATGATTTTCCGGCAGAACCGCCAGCATTTCGCCGTTTTTAATGGGTATTACGTTTAAGTCGGCGGCGGCATGGGGAGTTATAAAGCCGAAGTCGATAGCTCCTGTTCTTATCCATTCGGGAATGAGAGTATAATCACCTTGATGAAAAAGAAACTGCACGTTGGGATATTTTTTCTGAAAGCCCTTTATAAGCGTAGGCATCCAGTGACAGGTAATGCTTGAAATCGTTCCCACTCTTATAATCCCCGTTTCAAGCCCCTTAATTTCATTAGACTTTTCTATTATGGAACGGTAACTTATAATTCCTCTTTCTATAAACGGATATAACTCCGCACCCTCCAAGGTCAGCTTAACTCCCGCTCTTGAGCGTGTAAGCAGCTTTATACCAAGCTCGTTTTCGAGTGAAGCTATCATCTGACTGACGGAGGACTGTGTGTAGCCTAAAATCTCTGCCGCCTTTGTAAAGCTGCCCTGTTCAATTGTTTTCTGCAAAGCAATATATCTGTTCATAGAATTTAATAACCCCCGGTTTAAAATTAAAAATCCTAATATTACTATTAGATTTATTCGTTTTACTTATTATAGCATACAGTGTATAATAAGTCCATAAGAAATTTCAAGGAGGGCTGAATATGAAGCAATATATAGTTGATGCCTTTACAGACAAGGTTTTTAAAGGAAACCCTGCGGCGGTCTGCATAACGGAAGAACCGCTGTCAGATGAAAAAATGATGAATATTACGGCTGAAAACAATCTTTCCGAAACAGCCTTTGCAGTCAAAAAGGGCGATAAATACAGCTTAAGGTGGTTCACTCCCGGCGGAGAAATCGACCTTTGCGGCCATGCAACACTGGCTTGTGCTTATGTTATTCTCAATTTTATTGAAACGGACAAGAATAATGTTGTTTTTGACACTTTAAGCGGCGATTTAACCGTTTCAAAACAGGGAGATATTTATGAAATGGATTTTCCGGCATATAACTTAAAGACTTATGAAGCAACGGAAAAAATAGCCGAAGCCATAGGCATTAAGCCCCAAGAGGTCTATATTGGCAGAGATTTGCTCTGCATACTCAAAAACGAAAATGAAGTCAGAAATGTTGTTCCCGATTTGGAAAAGATAAAGAAGCTTGAGGGTCTGCTTCTCCACATTACCGCAGAAGGCGGCGGCTGTGACTGTGTTTCCCGAAGCTTTGCTCCCAAATGCAGCGTTGCGGAAGATCCCGTCTGCGGTTCCGGTCACTGCCACATTATACCCTATTGGGCAGACCGCCTTAAAAAGAATACTCTTACCGCTTATCAGGCTTCAAAGCGGGGCGGAACACTCTATTGCCGTTTGGAGGGAGACAGAGTAAAATTAGGCGGAAAAGCGGTTATATACTCAATTTCCGAGCTGTTTGTTTAAGGAGATGATTTTATGACTTGTGAAGATTTTAAAAGCAGCCTTTTAACCAAAGCCTACAGTTCCGAAGACTTTAACGATACGGCACAAAAAACAGTTGATATTATCTATAAAAATTTAAAAGAAACACAAACAACAGACAAACCTAAAACAATAGATTATCTGACCCCCGAAGAACAATACCGTTTTTGGAAAGAAGAATTTAACTCGAAAGAAAAAACGGATTTTATTTCGCTTGCCGAGAAATTTATTTCTCATTCAATAAATTTTCACAGCAAGGGCTATATGGGGCATCAAGTTGCGGTAACTCTTCCGATTACCGCCTTGACCTCAGCCTTAACAGCCTATATGAACAACTGCACCACAGTCTATGAGCTGGGAATGGCGGGAAACGCAATGGAAAAGGTTATTATAGAACACCTTGCGGAAAAATACGGCTATAAAAAAGGCTCTGCCGGCTTTATAACCTCCGGCGGCTCTATGGGAAACCTTACCGCTCTTATAACCGCCCGAACCTCATCGGGGGTCAGCGAAGATGACTTCGGCAGACTTGCGGTTATTGTTTCTGAAGAAGCTCATTACAGCGTTGAGCGTGCCGCAAAAATTATGGGAATTAAAAGCGAAAATATAATAAAAATACCCGTTAATAAGGACTTTTCAATGAAAACCGAATTGTTGGAAGCTGCTTTTCAAAAAGCGGAAAAAGAGGATAAAATTGTTTTCTGCATTGTGGGCTGTGCCTGTACAACCTCTGTGGGAGCATATGATGATTTTAATGCTATTGCCGATTTTGCGGAAAAGCACAAAATTTGGTTTCACATTGACGGTGCTCACGGCGGTGCCGCAATATTTTCAGACAAGTATAAATACCTGCTGAAAGGTGCGGAAAGGTCGGACTCTCTGATTGTGGATTTCCATAAAATGATGATGACACCGCCTTTATCAACCGCCCTTATATACAACTGCCGAAACAGACACATAAACGAGTTTTCCCCCAAAGCAAACTATCTCTGGCAGGATCAGCTTTCAAACGAATGGTATAATTCCGCAAAACACACCTTGGAATGTACAAAGCCCGTTTCGGTATTCCATACATATACAATTATGAGACTTTACGGAGATGAAATATATAAACAAAATGTGGACAGACTTTTTGACTTGGGCAAACAGTTTGCAGAGATGATAAAGGCTCAAAATAATATGGAAACAGCAATAGAACCCAAAAGCAATATTGTCTGCTTCAGATATTTGCCGAAAGCCGGAAGTGCAGATATTATAAACAAAAAAATCGCAGATGAGCTTCTGCGTGACGGTTCGTTTTATGTTGTAAGCACAGCTGTAAAAAACAGCTTTTATCTGAGAGTTACCATTATGAACCCCTTAACAACCGCCGATAATTTTGCGGACTTGCTTACAAAAATAAAGGAAACAGCATACCGCATTGAAAATCTTTCAAACAGGAAAGGAGCCTGAAAAATGATTCTTAAAAAAGAACAAGCCAAAAAAAGAACCTTCAAGGGAGTTTCCCTCGACAGTCTTGCGGTGGGCGAGAAATCAATAGTCTGCAAGATGAATTATGTTCTCGGAAATTTTGCAACGGAGCATAAGCATCCTCACGAGCAAAGCGGCTATGTCATTTCGGGAAAATACCGTATGACAGAAAACGGTGAAACCTACATTCTTAACCCCGGCGACAGCTATGCCGTTCCCGGAAACACTCCCCACTCCTTCGAGGTAATCGAAGCCGGAGAGGTCATAGATGTGTTTACTCCCATTCGTGAGGACTACCTTTAATATATAACAAACAAAAGGGCTGACAGGCGAGTCTTTTCTTCATATTGTCAGCCCTTTTACGGTGTATATTTTTAAAAGCAATTTTTACAGTTTACTGTAAAGAATAAGAAAAACCCAATGAAATCACTGTATAATTAAAAACTGTCATTTCGAGAATAGTCACTATAAGCCATACCGACATTATATTTAGGGGTATAAGCCTTGCTATAGGTTCATAGAAGAATACACAGCCGTAAAATAATGCCGTTGCCGTAGCTACACTTGAAAAGAATTTCAGCTCGTCATTGGGGTAAATTTTATAGGCTGTTTGTATGTTGTATATGATTTTCTTAGTTGTAGAAAGTAGATAGACCGATAAGAAAAATAATGCCGTTCCGACTGCCAAATATATGATTGCTGCGATGACATAACTTGCAATTGTACCGGTACTGAATTTTAGGATTATGAGGTTTTCAAGCTTGAAAAAGGTGTTCTTTGAGAATTTTACAAGCCATATTATGTTGTTTATCCTGTTCATAAACCACCTGCCACACTCTTTGAGGACTGTTGCGTGCTTTACAAGTTCCATAAAGGCAACGGCGGTTGTAAAAATTTCTATACCGACAAAGCCTGCTCTGTAGCGGCATTTTGTTTCACGCTCGCTTTTTTCGGCTTTACAACATTTGTCTTCGGCAGCACTTTTTTCACTTATGGCTTTGCTTGCCTTTTCTTTTTCCTCGGCGGCTATACGGCTTTGTTTAGAGGCTTCTATTTGCAGATTATAACTCTTGTCCTCTGCTTTGGCTTTTTCTTGGATTGCTTTTTTCAGATTGGCTTCACTCTCGCTGACTTTGGCGGCTCTTTTCGTCAAGGCTTCTATTTTCTCGCAACAGTTCAGCCGTGTCTTTTATTTTTAGATTTTTGCATATTTATATGCATAAAAGCTGAAAATAAGACACGAGCGGAGCGCC
>JAJBVU010000282.1 GCA_020859645.1 Eubacterium sp.
ATATATTTAAGACTGTCTGTGGGTCTGTATATTATGTAGAGGAATAGGGGGTAAATTAATTCCCACTAAATAAGTAGGATTTATTCATTCTACCATATTTTACCATTTCGATTGACTAATTTTCGTTTTTGCTCCTGTAATCGTCCTTTTCAACGGCATTTTTGCGACCTCATTTCGATTAGTCAAATATCGTTTTTTTCCTCTCTATGACTTAATAAAGTCCTATTTTTAGGGGTTCTGTCGATATGACATCGAAACACACATCGAGATTTTTCTGTAAAGAGTAGGGTTTTAATTATTTGCATTTTTGGGGCTTTTCCTCTACAATGCTGAGATACTTATATACCGAGTTCCTGCTGAGGTTGGTCAGCCGTGCAAATTCCGACAGGTTGATACTGCTGTTGGCGAATTTGGGATAATAACGGAAAAAGACCTGCGGTATATCGTCAATGGTTGTTTTTCTTCTTCCTAAAGTTTTTCCTTTGGCTTTAGCATTTGCCAAACCCGATTTAATTCTCTGTATGGTTATTTCTCTCTCCATTTGTGCAAAGACCGACATCATTCTGAGCATTCCCATAGTCATAGGGTCAATTTCGCTTCCGGTGCAGTCAACAACAAAGCCGCCTACAATCAGCTTTAATTTTCTGTTTTGTACAAGCTCCAATATTTCGCACAATTGTTTCGTAGACCTTGACAGTCTGCTTACTTCGGTACAGGCTATTGTGTCGCCCTGTTTTACTGTGTCTAACAGTTGCAGAAGCTTTTCCCTGTTTTCGTGTGAGCCTGATTCGTACTCCCAAAAGATATTATGCTCTTTAATGCCCAACGCCATAAGGTCACGTTTTTGTCTGCCTATATCCTGTTTGGTTTCATTTGTAGAAGCTCTTGCATATCCGTATTCCATAAATATCACATTCCTCTCATATGTTTTTCTACCTATTAAATAAACCAAATTCTGTTTGTTTTACAAGGGTTAAAAACGGTTATTGTTCAAGAAAACACACACCTTGTTTTGTGAACATAATAGGGGCTGTTTTGTTCTATGTTGAGTGCAGTTTTCCGCTGTTTTAATTTGTTTGTAAAATTAAATCATTTCTTGAACATAATTCAAAACCTTTGATTTTCCTCTTGAAACAGGCTTTTTTATGTGATATAGTGAGTGTAGAAAATTTAAGGGGGAATATTATGATTAATATAAAAAATAAGAAGGAACAGATTTTCCACAGCCTTTACAATAAATTAGAGGATATTTTCCTTAATATTGTATTGGCTCTGCCGTTTAAGACTTATCCGCAATGGTTGGAGAGGTATATCAATAAGCGTACTGCTGAAGCTAAAAAAGAAGCTGTCCGTCTGAAATGGCAAAAATTGGAATTAGCAGAAGCCTTTAATAGATTAAAAGAAAAGAATGAAAAGTCCGCAGAAAATTAAATTTTTGGTTGTTTTTGCTCAGACCTTATGTTATACTTGAAGCAAGAATCCGTTGTCTTTTGACAAGGGTTCGGCAAAGGGAAACTACAGCGGTTATTCCTCACCGTCCTATTACATATGAAAGAGTGGTGATGCTTATGAGATAAGCGACTATCTTCGGGATTATGTTAAGAGGAGGTGACAAGGTTTATGGTAACGATTATTTATGATGTATATGTGCTTGCTGTTATTATTGCAGTAGCAATACATATCATAAAAATAGTAATCCGGAGCATAAAAAAATAACCGTCAGGCTACCAATCTGAAACGGTTATTTTAAATACCCAATTCGGTGAGGAAAACTGCCTTAAGTAGTTTCCTTTTGTATTTTTATAATACCATAAAGGCAGTCGGCTGTCAAGTTAAAAATCGGGGTTTTATAAGGGAGCTGCTTATATTTTCCAATAAAAAAGAGAGGTCAAGCCGCCGCCGTTCCTCTCCTGTTTTTTAATGTATAGGCTGAGATATTGATTTTTCCAAAATGTAGCCCAACATAATATCCATAGCTTTGTTAAAGCCCAAGCGATAGGCTTCGTTCTCGCATTTGTCGCTTAAATCGCCGAGATAATCCGATACAACAAGATGATTGCTCTTTCCGACATAAGCAAGGACTTTGCTCTCGCATTCATTGTAAATGTCATCAATGCTTTTCTGTGCCTGTTCCACTTCTTCATCGGAACATTCTGCTATTGCGTCATATAATATATTTTCGATTATTCTGTTGTAGTCTTTGGGTCTTTTAGATGAATAATTGTTCATTATAGATAAGTCCTCCGGCAATTTTCCGAATGTATTATTGTTAGTCATAAAAAATTCCTCCTGTTATGCTATAGCTTTTTTAAAACAGCCCTTTAATTTATTTAAGTTGTAGTAGTAGGTTGACTGCTTCATTCCTAAAGCAGTGAAAATTTCCGAGTTTGAATAGCCTTCAAGCTTAAGGTCTATAATTTTCCTTTGGAGTTCAGGCAGACTGCTTTTCAGCCTGTCTAAAGTTTCCGCAGCGGCGACTTCATTCTCGAATGAACGCTGATAGCCGTAGTTTTTGGCACTGTAGCCTATTCCGTCCTCTATGTAAAGGATAATATCGTTAGGCGGCACTCTCATCTTTGCCCTCTGCCGTTTAAAATAAAGCTGCATTTCCACACGGCAGTAAGCCCAGTTTACAAAAGGAAAGTCATATTTTTCCTTTATATGAGGTTTCCGAAGATAGACCTGAACAGCCTTTAAAAATCCGAATACAGCTACATCATAAAATTCATCTATGTCATAGTTGTGTTTCCGCAGAAACGAATAAATGTATTTATGGTTTTCCGTTGCGAATTTCCGTTCTTCCTCGGTCAATGGCAGCAGCTTATAATTTTCCATATGCTCACCTCTTTTCTTATGCAGCGGGGGTCAATGCTTCGGCATTGTTTTCTGTATATTTAAGTGTTTTCTTTCTTTTATGAAAACTTTTCCGAAACCCCTGTAAATATCACGTTTTTTGGGGGTGTTTGGCACGCTTGATTTGCCAAGCTTAAGGAAAATATAGGAGAGGTTTTGTTCTCCCCTATAATTTCCGCAGTAAACACCTTTAAAAGAATTTATCTTTAATCAGATTAAACAGCTCTGTCTTAATTTCTGTTTCGGAGACGTTCATATCCAAGTATATATCTGTCCAAATGCTGAAGCGTTCATCTTCCGCATTGTAGGCGTTGATATGCAATACCAGTTCCATAGGCTCTTCGGGACAGAACTTCATAGCTAAAAAGCACCAGTTCAAAAGCATATGTTCATCACACCAACGTCTGACATTTTCCGAATACTTTTCGTCCAAGCCTTTTAAGTCCAAGACCTTATTGGCTATGGCTTTGTCAATTTCCGCTCTTAAGCTTTCCGCAACTGCCTCTACATCAAGAGCGATGTATATAGGGCTGTCAAGGGCTTTCATTTTTCCTATCTTAACAAGCCCGTTGGCGGTATTAAATGAGTTGTTTTCCGTCATAGTGAATGACCTCCTTATGTTTGTATTGGGAATTATCCCGACCGCCGAAGCGGTTTCGTCTTAATTTCCAAAGACTCATCAGGGGATTTATCCGAATGTGAACTTGTATTCCTCCATTTCTGCCATAATTAAATTTAATTCCGATATGTAGTGGTTGAGGTTCTGTACTAACCAATTGAGGTAGCTTCCGTTGTATCTGTTTTCCGCTATAAGCTCTCTGAAGTGCCTTATACGCTTTTTACAAAATGAAATATCCTTTTCATAGGTTTTGATATTTTCGGCGTATTCGGCAGCGGCTTCAATTTCCTTTTCAAACAGTTTTTCGAATGTCATACTTATACCCCCTTTAAAATTCCGTATGTGTGTCAATAGCGATTATAATATCGTCATCGGGTTTTGCCGTTCCGTTGGTGTTGAATGTTACCCAACATTTTGTATAGGGGTTGGCTATAAAGCCCTTAAGAGTCCATTTTCTTCCGTCAAATGTGACTATGTTAATTTCGGCTCCGTTGGCTGAGTAGTCCGTTATCATTCCTTCGGCGGTTCTTGTGGTTTCTTCGGCTTGAACGGTTTTTCCGCAGCCTGTGGTTGCTGTCAATGTTCCCATTAAGGCAAGAGCTGAAGCCGTAAGTAAAAGGCTGTGTTTAAGATTTGATTTCATTGTGTTTTTCCTCCTTTGTTTTGTAACCTGTCATCATCAGTAACAGGGGGTTAATCCTGTTAGACGGCTTTCGCCGTTTCGACTTTAAATGTTGAATAAGGTCTTTCCTAATCCGTCCCAAATAATTCTTTTAATCTTCTTTTGGCTGTCGGGTTTAAGAGTAACGGGAATGTCTGAATAGCATTTAACCTGCTGCTCGTCCTTTTCGTTCCATACAAACATCGATAATTCAAACTCAGGCTGCAATCTTGTAAAACCGCCGAATGAAAAAATAATGTTTACATCAAAGCATATGTCCTTGTTGTCTACATCGGGATATACCTTGTTGAAATCAGCTTGACATACGTCCATTAATTCTACAAGCTCATTGTCAACGTCCTTAAGCGGTATATGTACCTCAATTGAGCCATCGTCAACCGATACATTGTCAAGGTTGACTGTTCCAAGTCCTTCAATTTTTGTTGTTCCCTTCATTGTGTGTACCTCCTAAATTTGATTTAATATTGACCTGTCATCATCAGCGGTAGGCGGTCAACCCTATCGGACGGCGTAAAGCCGTTTCGACTGTTTATCTTGTTATCAATTCAAGGTATTTATAGCCTATTTGACGTGCTTCCCTGTCGATAACTTCAAGCTGGCGTTCTAATGTGTTATCATTTGAAAAAACATAGGCTTCTTTAATATCTGAAGGGATTTTATTGTAGGCGGTTTCAATTGCCGTCTGTACTATGGTTCTGAATGTCTTTTTGAAGGCTCTTATAAACTCTCTTTTGTTTAAACAAGAGCTATTCATATAAATCGGTTCAATCTCATTTGTATACTCTGTAAATGAGATATAAGCCTCTTCTTTACCGCTTAATTCCAAAAATTCACTGTACATCATAATTTGTATACCTCCTAAAAATTTGATTTTGCTATACTCTGCATTTATAAAGGCTTGTAACTTTCACCATTTCGGCGGCTGCATTATAGCAGTTGGGGTTGGGGGATTGAACCCCCGCCCCCTGTCGGCTCTTATTTAACTCTTAATACGTTGTAGGTTGTGACCTTTTCATACTTCTTAATGCCTTCTGTTCCTAAGTCCTCCGTCAACTTGTCCTTGTCAAGTCCTTTTCTTGACTGAGTTTTGTAGGTGATTTTTGCCGTTTCGGTTATTTCGGTATCAAGGTTGTTATCTACCATATAGCCGATTATTTCGTGTTCAAGTGCCTTAACAAGGTTCTGAACCTCTTCAAGCATTGCCTTGTTTTCTCTTAATTCGTTTACCTTTGTTTCTAATTCCTGTTTTGTCATTTTAGTGACCTCCTTTAAAATTTTGAATTGTGGTTGAAATCTTCAACCTATTGTGTTAATATATAAGGTGTAGGCGTTGGGTGTTTTGTTTCCCTTGACCTTATGTATATATACTACCACTAAAAAACCTTTTGTACAATAGTAATAACCAACAAATTACAAGGGGGTCAATTGTGGCTTTTGTACAATAGGCATATTGAAAAGTCAAAAATTTGTTTATGAAGCACAAAACCTATTGTACAAATATAAATGAACTTGTAAATATTGTACAATAGCAAATGATTTTTTGGTGTTTTGCATAAAAAATTAATTTTAAATTGTGCAATCTGACTATGTGGAGGTTGTTATAAATGGCTGACAAGGAAAAATTCAATCAGGTAAAATATGCGAATGAATATAT
>JAJBVU010000318.1 GCA_020859645.1 Eubacterium sp.
ATTATTATCTGTCTGACAAATTTATTATAATACTTTCCTTCCCCCAAGTCAAGTAAATTTTTTCTCCTTTGTTTCCCCTTGCTTTTCAATTTCTCTTGCCGCTTTCCGTCTTTTGTGTTATAATATTTTTATTACCAATCCACCCTTACAAAAAAAGGAGGTTTAAAATGCTTGATATTATCATTATGTTTATAACATTTGTTTTGGCAGGCATAACCGCACATTATATCTGCAAATGGCTTGACAGCCTGAAAAAATAATAATCACAAAACCCCGAAAGGTTGCGTCTTTCGGGGTTTTAGCTTTCATAATAAATCGGCGTAACCGAACCGTTAGTACTCGTTATATCCCAGCCTATTTCGTTTCCGTACTTAGAATTTGCGTTATTCTTATAATACGTGTTGTAGAAACTGTCAAGGGGTGTCTTTTTAACGGTACTTCCGCCCCCTTCTACCACATATGCCGTTCCGCCCGAAAGCCCTACATATATTCCTACGTGTCCGTAGGTCTTTCCTGCGTCTCCTGTTCCGTATTTAACACCTATATATGCCCCCACAGGTATCTTCCTATAGTCCACACTTCCGTTTGTAATCACTAACGCATGAGCCCTTGAAAAGCTGTTGCCGTTTCCTCCGTGATACCCAAGTCCTGCTCTTGAATATACTGTCGAAACAAGTGCGGCGCATTTTCCGTAATACCCCGAATTTCCTACCATTCTTAAGGCTATGCCCTTTACACTTGCCGCCGTTCCGCTAAGTGATGAAGCCGTTGCCGCTATAGCAGTTCCGGTATATCCGCTTAAAGAGGTTCCTGTTGAAGAGGATAACGCCGCCGATGTGTTATACGTTACCGTAAATTCCTTATATTCCTTTGCGTCAGCCTTGTTTGTTACGTCTCCCACAAACTCAAGCTTCATAGTGTGCTCCGAGTTTTTAAATGTATGGGTGCAGCTTTCCACAACATATGTTGTGTCTATAACCTCTCCCACATCCGCTATTTTTACAGGTATGCAGCTTCCCCCTCTTACATAGGGGCTGCCTTCACAGGTCACAGTCAGTGTTTTGGCTACCCTATCCTTAAGGTTCAAAAACACTTCCGCCGCCTCTGAAGCCTGTTCAGATGTTATGTGGTCGGGTATATTCGCCGTATACTGCAAAAGCCCCCACTTTTGCATGCTTCCCGAATCCTGCGCTACCCACGTCTCTCTCAGTCCGCTTTCGTCATTGTCTCTGTAAAATCTGACCCTGTTGTATGTGTCCTTGTCAATGTCCGTTGTAAAAGTAAAGTCCTGAAGATTTCCCTCGTCCGATATGAGCATTTCCCCCAAAGCCATATTTTCTATAGCCTTAAGCTGAAGCTCTCCGCAGTCGTCATAAAATACAAACAGCTTTCCCGAATATATATTTGTCAGCTGAAGAGCATTCTGTATAATGTCCAAAAGCTTAACATTGTCCTCTGCCCTGTCAGGCAGAACGTACCCTGTGTCCTCAAGGTCCCCACAGCAAGGTTAAAATCCGCCGCTATAGCCTTTATAAGCTGCGTTGCCGTCCATCCGCTGTAAACATATGTGTGCTTGTTCTGTAAATATCTCAGCTGGTCATATGCTGTAACCTCTATAATCTGATCCTTGCTTCTCTTTTTGGTAAAAACCCACCCTAAAAACATCTGTACTCCGTCAATTGTGAGAATTACCCTGTCCCCCTCTTCAAAAGCAAATCCGGAATAATCTCCTTCGGCGTTTAAAATCAAATTTCTGACCACACTGAACTTAAGAGAAGCGGGCGACCCTGTTCTCTTTGAGCTCAGGGTCACACCGTCCTTTATAAGGTTCGTTATATCAAATGTTGTTAAAACCGAATTTACATAGTGCGAAATGGTTAAACTGAAGCTTTTCATAACAAACCTCACCCTCTTTTAAGTCTTTTTGCGTCCTTTATGTCCCCTGCGTCTTTTTTTATGCTTTTAAAGCTGTTATACTTGTCCTCATAATACTGCTGTAAAAAACCTATTAAAACGCCTTTTTTTCTGCTGTCAAGTTCAATAAACTCCCAGGGAAGTATCCGTCCTTTTGTGAAGCAAAAGGCTAAATATGCATATCCGCACTCAAAGTCTTTTGCCTTTATGAGTTTTTTGTTTCTTCCGCCACCTCAGAAACAGGAACCTGCCACCCTAAGCTGTTTATTTCAAAGTTGAGTCTTTGAATTTCCTCGGGAGTGAATATTTTCTTGACTACAGCCGCCGCATTTGCGCACTTGTGAGCTTCTATAAGCTCCTCGCTGTTAAGCTTGGGCTCGGCTACAGCCGCTACAATTCTGTTGCAAAGCTCCGTGAAAGAGTCGGGAAAAACTTTTATTATCAGCTCTTGTAGCGTTTCGTCATATGCTATTTTTCCGTCATGTGTCATTGCATTCACCTTCCCAACATTTTATGCAACGCTTCAATCCTTCCAATGTGCCTTCTAATACATATTCGCATTGGCGTTCTTCTTCGCTTACGAGACCATAAGGACAGCAAAGTTCTGCTACAATCATCACTTCGGACATATTGCTAAATATTTCTTTTGCTTTATCAATATACCTCATTGGCTCACATCTTCTTTCAAAGTTAGTCTGCCTGATAACACTAATGTGGTTGCCGCTAATATTATCCGCCACATAATCCAGTCGAGGTTGTCCCAGTTAATATCTGTCTTTTTGGCGTAGTTTGCTTGTCCAGCATTTTTTTGCATTGTTGCATCACATAACATTTTTACTGCATCTTCCAACTCGGCAATGTCCTTTTCATCAACTTTCATATTGCCCATCATTAAAAAACACCACATTTCATCTTTTATTGCTTTTGGCATATTATTTGCCATGCACTTCCGACTATGATTTTTATTGCTTAATTCTAAATATTTTGCTTCAACTTCAGGTTTTGTCTTTTTGGGCGGTATCATTTTTACACCTCGTTGAATATCTCAATATTCGGAATTTCAATCATATGAGCGTGATTAAGAATTGCCAGCGCATAAGGCTTCGGCGGCTCAGTATGATAATAGTCCAAATACATTACGTGGTGCAGATGTGAAAGAAAAATCTTTGTTGCGTACCTCTCACATCTTTGCTGAATATGCCCAGGAGGCAGCTTCCCCACGGAATAATATTTGTAAGCCTCTGTGTCCTTTCCTATTTTGAATTTTTCAAGCTTTGCCTTGGCTTGTTCAGCATAGTCCCCCTTCTCGTTCTTTTCCGTCTCGTAGTCCTTCCTCAGCTTGTAAATATGCCCGTAAACATCGTTTTTATTGTTGCATACCTTCACAAAGCTTTGTCCTATTTTCCAGCAAAGACACTTAAACCCTGCATTCCAGGGTCTTTTTTCGCCTTTCTTCCATTCCTTTGTTGGGTCAAGCCCTGCATAGGCTTGAATATGTCCTGCCGTCGGTGCCTGTGTGATGTCTATGTACGCCAATAACCCCGCTGAAATTACGGGTCCTATTCCGCAGATTGATTTGCACCAACGCCCCACCGCATTGTTGTCTGTGTACTCGTCCAATGCCTTTTTAATGTCGTTTTCAATTGTTTCAAAATCCCCCTTAAAAAACTCAAGTGTTTCGTGAGGTTCTTCGTTCATTGACCGACACTGGTTCGCCGTTGCTTTCCGAAAATCCTGTATTTGGTAGTACGTGTCCACCAAATACCTCGCCTCGTTTTTTGACAGCGTAGCCGCTGCCTTCTTTAAATCCCTTGTTATCCTTTCCATTGTCTTTCCTCCTAAAAAAAATATTTTGGTAAATTTTGTCCTTCGCTTTTAGCCTCCCCTCGAGGGGAGGTGTCGGGCTTTGCCCGACGGAGAGGTGTTTGTTTCAATCTTGAACCTTGTTACTATCGCTTTACCTGTTTCAGTCTGCAAACTTGTTACTTTCAAACTCGATGCTTCAATCCTGTATGTTGTTACAATCAATCAACATGTTTCACTTTACATACTTGTTACTGTCGTAAACGATGGTTCAATTCTCCATTCTGTTACCGTCAAATCCATTGTTTCATTCATACGCACTGTTACAATTTTTGTATTTGCTTCAATTCATAACCTTGTTACTGTCAATACCATTGTTTCAGTTTATAAAAATGCTACTATCCTGCCATTTGCTTCAGTCACGGTTTTTGTTGCTGTCTAATCAATTGCTTCAATCTGCTTATTTGCTACTGTTCTATCTTGTTGTTTCAGTCCTATAGTTTGCTACAATCGGTAATGCTGCTTCAATTTATAGTTCTGCTACTGTCAATATTTCTGTTTCAGTCACTGAAGTTGTCACAATCAATACCATTGCCTCAATCTCCCTTAATTAAGGCTCCCCTGCCGCAATTTTTTTCTTCGAAAAAATTTGTGGTGGGTGTTCAGAAGTTTTGCTGTCGCAAAACCCGGGCTTGCTACGATTTTTTTCTTTGAAAAAATTCGCACTGCCCGTCCCGACCTCTTTCGGGTTCCGGCTGTCTGCCGTAGCCGACTGAGAGGTGAAAAACCGTCTTAATCTGCCTTATTAAAAATCTGATACTCCATCAGCTTCTTAGGCGAAATATGATAAACATACCTGTCCCCCGTATCTTCGCTTGTTTTCCTGCATTTCACCGCATACCCGTAAGGTGCTGTTCCCTGCTGTAGTGCAAGCTTTACGTGCTGCTGTCCCACTCCCAGAAGTATAGCCGCCTCTTTCACCGACACATTTTTTTCGCTTAAGAGAAATTTTTCAACGTCCTCAAAGCTTCCTGTGTCAATTTCAAGCTGTTTTTCTTGTTTTTCGGGAATATTCACCCCCGCAAAGCTCAAAACCTTTGAAAGCTTCTCAAGCTGTGCGTCCTTCGGCACATAACTCCCCTTAAGATACTCCGAAATTGTCGGTCTGCTTATCCCCGTTGCCTCAGCAAGCTGTTTTTGGTTCATCCCGGCTCTTTCCATTGCCGCCTTAAGCTGCTCCTTAAACATCGCCTTCACCCCCTTTCACTCTGCTTCTATCTTGTGAAAAAAATATTGTTTTTTCTTGACCTTTTCTTGTTTTTATGTTACGATTTGACTGTAAATTACAAAAGAAAGAAGGTATATCCGTGGTTTTTAATATTGACTGTGCCAGAACCATCCTCTTAACAATAGAAGACTTCAACACCCCTTGCAAAATCAGCTTAGACGAGCTTGCCGAAGCTATCCCTCAGTTTTCACAAAACGAACTGGCTTATTGCTGCACGAAGCTTTATGAAGGGGGTTTGCTGAACGTAACCTTTGTTAATATGTTAGGCTCAGGTCGCCAAATTAAAACCGTCAATGATATAACCTATTCCGGACATAGCTTCTTAGAAAATATTCGTAACGATGAAAATTATTCTAAAGTCAAAACCGCACTCCGAAAAATCGGCTCTTCTTCTCTTTCAATTGTTCCTCAAGTTGCCGCTCTTATCATTGAAGAGAAAATTTCGGCTTATTTTAAGCGATAATGCCTCTTCAAAGCCTTAATTCCTATTTTCCTCGCCTCTTCTGCGCCGATTTCTTCTTTATATTTGTCGGTTATATAATATAAAAGTCCAAATGCCGTAAAATAATATACAGCCGCTTTGAACCCTAAATATATAACCGCCAAACTCAGCCCTAATATAGCAATTTTCATTAAATCCCTCCTCACGCCGTTTCGCTCTGATTATAAAAAATCTCTTGAACTGACTTTCCAAAATATTTAGCAATTTCAACGCTCTTTATTTCAATAAATAACAAAAACCCTTAACTTTTTACAACTTCTGTATTGACATTGTATAACTTATATG
>JAJBVU010000300.1 GCA_020859645.1 Eubacterium sp.
GTGCAATAGGCAAAAAAAATTTAGAAAAATTAGAAATTTGGTATTTACTATTTTCGAAAATGTGGTATAATGAATTCATAAGGGTATTTTGTGCCTGTCAATTACAGGCGGCGTAAAGAAAGCGCCACAAAAAAATATTTCTCATCTTATGGCACAGAGGCGCTTCCCATGCGCCGCAAAGCCAAATAATCATTAAGGGGGACACACAAATGCCTAGAATGCAAACTATGGACGGTAACCAGGCTGCCGCAGAAGTTTCATATGCTTTTACGGAAGTAGCGGCTATCTTCCCAATCACTCCTTCATCACCTATGGCTGAACACGTTGACGAAGACGCAGCCAGAGGCAAGAAGAACCTTTTCGATCAGACTGTTAAGGTAGTAGAAATGCAGTCTGAAGCCGGTGCAGCCGGTGCTGTACACGGTTCACTTACAACAGGCGCTTTGACAACAACCTTTACTGCGTCACAGGGCCTTCTTCTTATGATACCCGATATGTATAAGATCGCAGGCGAACTGCTTCCTTGCGTAATTCACGTTTCCGCAAGATGCGTTTCTTCACACGCTCTTAACATCTTCGGCGATCACTCAGACGTTATGGCTTGCCGTGCTACGGGCTTTGCTATGCTTGCTTCTTCAAGCGTTCAGCAGGTTATGGATCTCGGTGCAGTTGCTCACCTTTCCGCTATTAAGGGTAAGGTTCCCTTCCTTCATTTCTTTGACGGTTTCAGAACCTCTCACGAAATTCAGAAGATTGAGCTTCTTGACTACGCAGACCTTGACAGACTTGTTGACAAGAAAGCTATCAAAGAGTTTAAGGATCACGCACTTAACCCCGAACACCCCGTAACAAGAGGTACAGCTCAGAACCCCGACATCTTCTTCCAGGCAAGAGAAGCTTGTAATCCTTATTACGATGCAGTTCCTGCTGTTGTTGAAGAATATATGGCTGAAATCAGCAAGATTACAGGCAGAGATTATCAGCTTTTCAATTACTACGGTGCTCCCGATGCCGAGAAGGTTATCGTAGCTATGGGCTCTGTATGTGACTGTATTGAAGAAACAATCGATTACCTTACAGCTAAGGGCGAAAAGGTAGGTCTTGTAAACGTTCACCTTTACAGACCCTTCGTAGCTGAGAAGTTCCTTGCAGCAGTTCCCAAGACAGCTAAGAAGATTGCCGTTCTTGACAGAACTAAGGAACCCGGTTCTCAGGGCGAGCCTTTATACTTAGACGTTTGTACAGCTTTCTATAAGGCTGGCGATGTCAGAACAATCGTAGGCGGACGTTACGGTCTCGGTTCAAAAGACACAACTCCCGCTCACATCCTTTCAGTTTATGAAAACCTTGACGCTGAGAAGCCTATTAACAGCTTCACAATCGCTATCAAGGACGACGTAACTAACCTTTCACTTGAGGCAGGTCCCGAAATCGACGTTACAGGCGAGCACACAATCTCCTGTAAGTTCTGGGGTCTCGGCTCAGACGGTACAGTCGGTGCTAACAAGAACTCCATTAAGATCATCGGCGACCATACCGATATGTATGCACAGGCTTATTTTGAATATGACTCAAAGAAGTCAGGCGGCTTGACAATTTCTCACCTCCGCTTCGGCAAAGACCCCATCAGAAGTCCTTACTATGTAAAGACAGCCGATTTCGTAGCTTTGCACCAGCAGTCATATCTTCAGAAATATGATGTAGTTTCAGACATTAAAGAAGGCGGCAGCTTCCTTCTTAACACAATCTGGTCAGACGAAGAATTGGAAGCAAATCTTCCCGCAGAGGTTAAGAGAGAGCTTGCTAAGAAGCATATCAAACTTTACACAATCAACGCTGTTGAAATCGGTAAAGAGCTTGGCCTCGGAAGCAAGTTTAACGCAGTTTTGCAGGCAGCTTTCTTTAAGATTGCAAATATTATCCCCATTGACGACGCTGTTGACTATATGAAGCAGGCTATCAAGAAGACCTATGGACGTAAGGGCGACGCTATCGTTAATATGAACTATAACGCTGTTGACGCAGGTATCAGCAAGGTTAAGGAATTTGCAGTTCCCGCAAGCTGGGCTGACTGCGCTGACGATGAAGCCGCTGCTGTAGCAGACAGACCCGACTTCATTAAGAACGTATGTGACGTTATGAACGCAGCTAAGGGCGACAGCCTTCCCGTTTCCGCTTTCAAGGGTATTGAAGACGGTACTTTCATTGCCGGTACAGCCGCATATGAAAAGAGAGGAATCGCTATCGATGTTCCCGTTTGGGATGCTTCCAAGTGTATCGAATGTAACCAGTGTTCATATATCTGTCCTCATGCAGCTATCAGACCTTTCCTTCTTACAGATGAAGAAGTAGCTGCTGCTCCTACAGAGCTTACAGTTAAGCCTGCAATGGGCATCAAGGAACCTGCCGGTCTTAAGTTTAAGATTCAGGTTGACGTTCTTGACTGTCTCGGCTGCGGCAACTGTGCAGATATTTGTCCTGCTAAGGAACCTGCTCTTAAGATGGTTCCCATCGACAGCCAGAGAGACGAGATCCCCGCTTGGGATTATCTTGTATCTCTTCCCACAAAGGCTAACCCCATGAACAAGGCTACTATCAAGGGCAGCCAGTTCGAAAAGCCTTTATTCGAATTCTCGGGTGCTTGTGCAGGCTGCGGTGAAACACCTTACGCTAAGCTTATAACACAGCTTTTCGGCGACAGAATGTACATTGCCAACGCAACAGGCTGTTCTTCAATCTGGGGCGCATCGGCACCTACAACACCTTATACAACAAACGACAAGGGTCAGGGTCCTGCTTGGTGTAACTCACTCTTCGAGGATAACGCTGAGTTCGGTCTCGGTATGTATGTATCAGTTAAGCAGCAGAGAGAGCTTGTTAAGGCTAAGGCTGAAAAGCTCATCGAAATCTGCCCCTGCGACAAGACAAAGGCAGCAGCTGCAGCTTGGATTGACACAATGATGGACGGCGAAGCTTCAAAGGCTACTTCCGCAGCATTCGTAGAAGCTCTTGAAGGCGCAGCTGAAAAGGCTGAAGGCGAATGCAAAGAGGTTGTTGATTACCTTCTCGGCGCTAAGGATATGTTCGTTAAGAAGAGCCAGTGGATCTTCGGCGGCGACGGCTGGGCTTATGACATCGGTTACGGCGGACTTGACCATGTTCTTGCTTCAGGCGAAGACGTAAACGTATTCGTATTCGATACAGAGGTTTACTCAAATACAGGCGGACAGGCTTCTAAGTCTACTCCCAGATCTGCTATCGCTAAGTTTGCTGCTTCCGGTAAGAAGATCAGAAAGAAAGACCTCGGTATGATGGCTATGAGCTACGGCTATGTATACGTTGCTCAGGTTAACATGGGCTATGACAAGAACCAGCTTATCAAGGCTCTTGTTGAAGCTGAAAGCTATCCCGGACCTTCACTTGTAATCGGTTATGCTCCTTGTATCAACCACGGTATCAAGATGAACGTTTCTCAGAGAGAAGCTAAGAAAGCCGTTGAGTGCGGTTACTGGCAGAACTATCGTTATAATCCTCAGCTTGAAGCTGAAGGAAAGAATCCTTTCTCACTTGACTCTAAAGAGCCCACAGCTTCTTTCCAAGACTTCATTAAGAGCGAGGTTCGTTATAACTCACTTGCTCGTCAGTTCCCCGATACTGCTGCAGAACTCTTCGAACAGTGCGAAGCTGACGCTAAGAGAAGACTCGGCAAGTATAAAGAACTTGCAGCTAAATAATTTCCGCAAAGAAATTTCTATAAATAATACACAGACCGAGGCTTTGGCTTCGGTCTGCTTTGTTTACGGTCAGAATATACTTAAGGTAAGCCGACAAGCCTCCCCTCGAGGGCAATGCTGCCACTTCGTCAAGGCTCCCCTTGAGGGGAGCTGCTGAACGAAGTGAAGCTGAGAGGTGGGGCGTTTAATAAGCCAAAATATTTATATTTTGATAAAAAATTATTTTATACGGAGGGAATTAATATGAAGGTTTTAATGCTTAACGGCAGCTGCGACAAAAACGGAACAACCTTTACCGCACTTAAGGAAATAGGGGAAACCCTTAAGACCTTAGGTGTTGACTATGAGATTTTCAACATAGGGGGCAGTGCTGTTCGTGACTGTATAGGCTGCGGTCAGTGCAGCGAAAAGGGCTGCAAATTTGAAGATGACGGAGTTAATGAGTTTATTGCAAAGGCTAAGGAAGCAGACGGCTTTGTTTTCGGAACACCTGTTTACTACGCACACCCCAGCGGACGTGTTCTTTCATTTTTGGACAGAGTGTTCTATTCAAGCGGAAAGAGCTTTGCCTTTAAGCCCGGAGCAAGTGTAGCTGTTGCAAGAAGAGGGGGAACTGTGGCAAGCTTTGATGTTTTGAATAAGTATTTCGGAATTTCACAAATGCCCGTTGTCAGCTCTACATATTGGAACAATGTTCACGGCAACAACGGTAATGAGGCTAAGCTTGACGAAGAGGGTATGCAGATAATGAGAAATATTGCAAGAAATATGGCTTGGCTTTTGAATTGTATAGAAGCCGGAAGGAAAAACGGCGTGCCTCTTCCCGAAACGGAAAGAACCTATAAAACAAATTATATAAGATGATAAAAAAGGAAGTGCTTTCCGAATAAAATCGGCTGACACTTCCTTTTTTGATTATACGTATTCCACCTTATAAAGCCTTGCCATTGTCTGAAGCTTTTGGCTGAAATCACGAAGCTCTTCAAGGTTTCCGTTTTGATAAATTTCAATGAATTTTCGGTTGAAAGCGCTCATTTTTTCAACCTTTGCTATGTAATAAAGATTGTGGAGGTTTTTCACAATGTTGTCCACAAGATTGTTTTTGGTTTCGGAAATCATTTTGGCTTCTACAATATCGTCCCTTATGGTTGCCATTTCCGTATCAAGAAGGAAAGCTGCGTCGGCACAGTTTTTCAGTCTGTCCTGAAGCTCGTCAGGCAGGTTTCCGCTGTATTTGTAGCGGAGTGAGTGTTCAATGCTTGCCCAAAAGTTCATAGCCAGTGTTCTTATTTGAATTTCACAGGTTATGTTTTTAGGACCGTCAATTGTTATCATATTGTAGATTATAGTCATATGATAGCTGCGGTAGCCCCCGGGCTTAGGATTTTTAACATAGTCCTCCTCCTGAATCACCTGCATATCAAAGCCGTTTCGCTGCCTGATAATATTGGCAACCCTTTCGATGTCCTCCACGAAGCGGCAGATTATTCTTATTCCGGCGATATCGTCAAGCTTGTCGAAAACGTCCTCAGCCGCAATATTCCGCCTTGCGGCTTTGTCTAAAATGCTTGATACGCTTTTAACTCGCCCGTGAATTTCCTCCATGGGGGGAACAAGCTTTAGCGTTGAATACTCGTTTTTCATATTGTTGATTTTAACTGTCAGCTCGTCTACCGCCTGTCTGTAGGGCAGAAGCCTTTCATCCCAGTTTATAAGTTCCATTTATACGCCCTCTTTCTTATTGGTCTTTTCTATATAAATTTTTGAAAAATTGTTTTCATTAAGCTTTATGCTTTAGATTATTCTAAGTCACAAAGGTTAAAAAGCAATGTAAGCTTGATTAAACCTTTGAAAAATAATTTTAACTGTTCTAAAGCTTCTTTTTAAATGAGATCTATTTGCGTAAAAGAAAAGCTTACCTATGAAAACAATGATCACAGGCAAGCATATGAAGGACAAAAGTTTTTATAATCAATAT
>JAJBVU010000158.1 GCA_020859645.1 Eubacterium sp.
CTTCTAAATTTGTGCAGTAGTGCTTATCACCCTTACGGAGTTTTTCCAAGACTTCATTATAAGACTGCCATTTTACAAGCTGAATTTCAGCCGGGTCGGGGCTTATGTCGTTTATGTCAATGTCTCTTTTAAGCAGATAAACCTTGTTAATTTGGTTGTCGTTGAAGGGCTTTCCGTAGAATATGTTGTGAGACGATGTCCTCATCTTAAAGAGAAATTCAAGCTCGGAAGAATCAGCCTTTATGCCAAGCTCTTCATAAAGCTCTCTTAATGCCCCCTGTTCATATGTATCTCCTGCGCTTAAATGACCTGCGCAGGAGGTGTCGAAACATGATGGGTGAGAGTCTTTGTCACTGCTTCTCAGCTGAAGCAAAACCTCCGTTTCGTTTGTTTCGGGGTTTTTTCGGGCTATCCAAATGTGGGAAGCGGCGTGTAGGTCGCCGTCTCTGTGAACTAAGCTCCGTTCCTTCACCTCGCCTGTTTTGTTTCCCTTTTCGTCTATTATATCAAAAAATTCTTTTGTACTCATATGCTCACCTCTCAGCTTCACTGCGTTCAGCAGCTCCCCTCAAGGGGAGCCTATATAATTATACCCCCAAACCATAACTTTTTCAACAATCAATTATAAAGCGTCAGGGGGTCGAAGGCTATGCCGTCCTTTTCGGCAGTCAAATGAAGGTGAGGGCCTGTTGCCCAGCCGGTCATTCCCGAAAGGGCTATTGTTTCCCCCTTGGAAACTCTGTCTCCTTCCTTAGCGGTCTGCTCCGAAAGGTGGGCATAAAGGGCAGTATATCCGTCGTCGGTCTGCTGTTTTAAATATATGCCGAAGCTTTCGCTTTCTCCGGCGGCGGTTATAATCCCCGGGGCAACGGCTTTCACCTCGGTGCCTATGGGTACGGCTATGTCTATGCCGTTGTGAAGCTCGGTTTTGCCTGTTATAGGGCTTGTCCTTTCGCCGAAAACGTCTGAAATTGTTCCGCCTTCAACGGGAAAAAGCCATTCATCTTTTGCAGCGCCGTCAGCTAAGTCTATACTAACGGCGCTTATCTGTTTTTTAGCTGTTCCTCCATAAGCCTGTTTTGTTCAATCTGCTTTGTTATGGTTTTGTCAACCTCGCTGTCCTCTTCGGAAAAAACCTCTGTTTCACCGAAGGAAAGGCTCGAATATATGTCTTTGATTTTGTCCTTCACGTCGGAAAAAGAGGCTGATTCCCCTATTGCTTCAGAAACCGCTGAGGTGAGCCTTTGGGTCAGGTCTGTGTTTATTTTTGAAAGCAGAAGAACCGCCGCCGCTAAGGTTATACAAATATTAAGCCTTGTTATAAAGCTGCCTTTAAGGGCTGAGCTTCGGTTTCTTTTAAGGCTCTGCCTTGCGGCTCTCTGCGCCCTTAAGGGAACACGCCTTGAAGCCTGATTTATATTATTCATTATAATCACCTTTTCTGTTGTTTTTTAACAATTGTATGCTTAAGACCTTCTAATTATTACCCATTTAAAAGATATTTATACGAATATTACTCATTGGACAGGCATAGTCTTTTCTAAGAGGTGATTTTTAATGACCGAAGATGAAATGATTAATAAATATTTTGAGGGTGAAATTCGGGAGGAAATTTTAAGAAACAAGCCCAAGGGACTTAACGAAATAAGGTTAAGAGCCGGTCAGCCTGTTATTTTAAGATACGGCTCAGAGGAAAGGGTCTTAAGCTGCAAGATTATCGAGGAAGAGCTTGAAAGAATTGCCGCAAAAATGGCTGAATATTCTGTCTATGCCTTTAAAGAGGAAATAAAAAGGGGCTTCATTACCCTTAAAGGGGGCTTCAGAGTTGGTATCTGCGGAAGAGCCGTTATAAGCTGCGGTGAGGTTAAGGGAATGAGAAATATTTCTTCCCTTAATATAAGAGTACCCTGTAAGACTTTGGGCTGCAGCGAAAGGGTTATGAAGGCTTACGAAAAGGGCTTTAAAAATACGGTTATTGTGTCTCCCCCGGGCTGCGGAAAAACCTCTCTTTTAAGGGATTTAATAAGACAGCTTTGCAAAAAAGGCTATAACGTAGGTGTCTGCGACGAGCGAGGGGAAATAGGCTGTTTTAATGATTTGGGCTTAAGGGCGGACGTTTTAGAGGGCTTTTCAAAAAGAGACTCTTTGGAAATTTTAATAAGGGCTTTAAACCCGGATATTGCGGCAGCGGACGAGCTTGGGGGAAAAGATGATTTTTCCGCAGTTAAAGAGGCTTCATATAAGGGCGTGGGAATTTTAGCCACAGTTCATGGAGACAGCGTAAGGGAGTATATGAAGGGCTTTTTTGACATCGCCGTTATTCTCGAGGGCAAAAAGGGAAAGGGGGAAATTAAGGAAATATGTACACTGCACTGTTAGTGAAGCTTTCGGGCTGTTTTGTTATGATTTTTTCAAGCTTTGTTTTGGGGGAATATTTCGCCCTGCGGTCAAGGCTCCGCCTAAGTCAGCTTTATGAAATGAAAATGGGCATAAGCCTTTTATCCGCCGACATTGAAATGAATTTAACCCCGGCGGCAGTAAGCGCCTTAAAGACAGCCGGGAGGCTTAAAGAGCCTGTTTCCGAAATTTTTAAGACCTTCGGAGAAAAGCTCAAAGAGGGCGAAAGAGTTGAAAGGGCTTGGGGTTATGCCTTAAATAAAAATGCAGAAAAAACATTTTTAAAGGAAGAGGACATAGAGGGGCTTTCCCCTTTGGGTAAAATTTTGGAGTGTCTGGACGTAGAAAGACAGGAAAAGGGGCTTGAAGCCGTCAGAGGGTATATTGACAGAAAAACAGCGGAGCTTGAGGGCGAATTTTTGAAAAACCAAAAGCTTTACAGAAGCATTTCCCTTTTGGGCGGAATTTTTACGGCGGTAGTTTTGTTTTAGGAGGGATCGAAAGTGGATATTGAAATTGTTTTTAAAATTGCGGCGACAGGTATTCTTGTGGCGGTGTTAAACCAGGTTCTTATAAGAGCCGGCAGAGAGGAACAGGCTATGATGACCACACTTGCAGGGCTTGTGGTGGTTTTGTTTTGGCTCATACAATACATAAGCGAGCTTTTTGACACAATGGAGACAATTTTTAATTTGTGAGGGAGCTATGGACATTTTTAAAATAACGGCTGTTGGGCTGGCGGCGGCAGTGTTTTCGGTTATGCTTAAGGAAAAAAGCCCTCAAACCGCCTTGGCGGTTTCGGCAGTGGGCTGCATTGTAATTTTGTTTGCGGTTTTGCCGAAAATCGAGGTGATTTTTCAGGTTCTTAAGAAGATTGAAGATATGATTAAGGGCGAGGGTACATATGTTAAGCTTGTTTTGAAAATTGCGGCGGTGGGCTATATTTCTTCTTTTGGGGGCAGTCTTTGCCGAGACTTCGGCGAAAGTGCATTGGGCGAAAAAATAGAGCTTGGCGGAAAGGTGGTTATACTTTTGTTTTCACTGCCTGTTATAACCGGACTTTTAGATATGTTAAATGAGCTTATGCCATAGGCTCCCCTTGAGGGGTAATACTGTGAGCAATTACGAAAGGCTCCCCTTGAGGGGAGCTGTCACACGAAAGTGTGACTGAGAGGTGAAGAACTACATATGAAAAAGACTTTAATTTTTATTATTATGATATGGCTGTTTGTTGCCCCTGTCTTTGGCTCAGACTTAAACGGCAAGCTTTCAGACTTTAATTATAGTACAGCAGAGGAAGAATTTTATGAAGGAACAGGCATAAAAATAAACTTTGCCGACCTTGTTTACGGAGCTGTTTCGGGCGACGGCTTTTGGGACAAAGTCTGTTCACTTTTAGTAGACAGGGTTTTGGGCGAGGGGCTTGCTTCTCTTAAGGGCATAAGGCTTTTGATAATTATGGGCATTTTAAGCGGCTTTTTCAAAAACCTGACCGACAGCTTTGCGAAAAAGGGAACAGCGGAAACAGGCTTTTGGGTCTGTTATATGGTCTGTGTGGGCTTAGGTCTCGGCGCTTTTCTGCCTATGGTTAAGCTTATGAGCGGCTTCTGTTCAGAGGTTTCCGGCTTTGTTCAAAGCTGTCTGCCCTTAATGCTGACTGTCATAACCGCCGGAGGTTCGCCTGCTGAGGCTTTAAGCTACGGCGGAATTGTTTCCCTCAGTGTGGGAGTTACGGCAAAGCTTGCGGAAACTCTGACTGCTCCCCTGCTTCGTCTTGCGGCGGTTATCTGCGTTGTAAACTGCATTTCCGAAGAAAAATCATTAGACAAGCTTTTTCTCTTAATAAAAAAGCTTACGGAAACAGCACTAAAAGCCGGAGCGGTTTTGTTCGGGCTTGTGTGTTCTCTTTCGAAATTGGGTTCGGGAGCAGGGGGAGGGCTTATAAAAAAAGGGGCAAAAGCGGCAGTTGAAATGGTGCCTGTTGCCGGAGACGTAATCAAGGGAAGCTTAGACGCCGGGGCGGCGGTTTTGGGGGCGGTCAAAAGCGGAACGGGAATTGTTTTCATTGTTCTCATAGGGGTTTACGCCGCACTGCCTGTTTTAAAGGTTTTGGCTGCGGGGCTTGCCTTTAAGCTGGCGGCAGGGCTTATAGAGCCTGTCTGCGACAAAAGAATAGCGGAAATGGCAGACAGCTTAGGCGACTTGACATTTTTGATTTTAGGCGTAATTTTTTTGGTATCTTACGTTTTTATTTTCGGTGCGCTTGTGTTTATTGCCGTAACGAACGGGTGATTTTATGGAAAATGTTTATGACTATATAAGGAATATAGGCTGCTTTGCGGTGTTTGCGGCGGCGGTTAAAATGATTTCCCCCGAGGGCAGCTTTAGGGGCTACATAAATATGCTTTTGGGGCTTGTGCTTATGGGGATAATGTTAAACCCCGTAAGTGCGGTCTTAAAAACAACTCTTCCCGAGCTTCAAGACTATGTTTTGAAAGAGGGTTCTTCACTTTGGTCAGAAGCCTTTGACGAGGAAGAAAACAGAGAAACAGTTCTTTTGGAATATGAAGGTCTTGTTTGCGCAAGGGTTTTGAAGCTTTGTGAAGGCTATATAGAAAACCCTTCTGTCAGTGCGGAAATAGGAGATAATTTTTCCGTCAGCAGAATTTATATTAAAGGAAAGCAGACAGGAGACACAGAAGGGCTTAAAAGCCTTATTGCCGAAATTTTCGGCTGTGAAGAGGAAAATATAATTATAACGGAGGACGAATAAAGGTGGATTTTTTCAAAAAAATGCTTGAAAAGAAGGACAGCCGAATTTTTGTAAACCTGTTTACGGCTTTGGCAGTGGGCGCCGGGCTTATTTTAGCCGGAAGCTTTTTTGAAGAGGACAAAAAGGAAGAAACGCCCCTAACCGTATCGTCTGAAACAGAGCAAAAAGAGAACTACGCCGAAAAAACCGCCCGGGAGCTTGAGGAAATTTTGAAAAGCGTTGAGGGTGTAGGCAGAATAAAGGTTATGTTACGCCTTAAGGATGAGGGGGCGCAGAGCCGTGCGGAGGCTGTATCAACGGAAAAGGGTTCGGGAGGTTCTTCCGGAGAATTTGAAAAACAGGAGCAGAAAACACTTCTAACAGGGGAGGATTTGCCATATATTACAACCCGGAGTTCGCCGAGAATAGAAGGCGCGCTGATAAGCTGTGACGGAGGAGGGTCGGCTGAGGTAAAAACCTCTTTAATCAGTGCC
>JAJBVU010000269.1 GCA_020859645.1 Eubacterium sp.
AAAATTTTTAAATTTATATAAAAATTATCAGATAAACTAATATGATTATAGTATTATTTATAGAAAAGCAAAGAAAATCTTAGGTGACGCAGGGTATGAAAGATATGAAATTTCAAACTTTGCAAAAAAAGGCTTCTTATGCAGACATAATGCGGCATATTGGAAAAGAACCGATTATTTGGGCTTCGGGCTTTCGGCTCACTCCCTTTACGGCAAACGCCGCTTTTGGAACGGTGATGATTTCAAAGCCTATCTGAAGGGCGAAAGAGCCGTCGGCGAAGAGGTCTTAACCCAAAGAGACGAAATAAGCGAGTTTATGTTTTTGGGGCTTCGAATGAGTAACGGAGTTTTAAACTCGGAGTTTCAAAGGCTTTTCGGTTTAAGCTTAAATCAGATGTTCGGAGACGTTATTAAGAAATATGAAAATATGGGGCTTCTTGAGTTTGACGGCGAAAGGCTAAGGCTCAGTGAAGAGGGGATTGATGTTTCCGACACGATTTTTGCGGATTTCGTATAAAATGCACTTGACAATTTAACTTGCAAGTGATATTTTTATAGTAGTAATCAGCACTCAACGGGAAAGAGTGCTGACAAGGTTAAGGTTTTAACGGAAGTGATTTTATGGACTTAAATAACAGAAAAATTAAAATATTGGAGGCAATCATTACCGATTATATCAACACAGGGGAGCCTGTAGGGTCAAGAACGATTTCCAAAAAATACCCTTTGGGCATATCCTCGGCTACCATAAGAAACGAAATGAGCGACCTTGAGGAGCTTGGGCTTATTTGTCAGCCCCATACCTCCGCAGGGCGTGTCCCCTCGGATAAGGGCTACCGCCTTTATGTTGACAGGCTTATGAGAAAAAGCGATCTGCCCGTTGAAGAAAGCCTGTTTTTGAGAGAGCTTATAACCTCAAACATAAGCCACATAGATTATCTTATGGAGCAGACCGCAAAGGCTTTGGCAAGGCTCACTAACTGCGCAACGGTTGTTACCGAAGCGAAAGCAGAGGACGACAGCCTTAAGAGAATTTCTCTTGTGCCTGTTGATGACAGAAGCGTTGTTATGGTGAAGGTTGCGGAAAGCAAAAAGGTAGACAATGTTATATTAAGGGCTAAGGCAATTCCCGATTTTGAAGTTTTAAACCGAATGACCGCCGAAATTAACGCCTATATCGATAAAAACGGCACTGAAGGTCACGAAGATGACATTAAAGCTGTTTTAAATAAGTTTCTGCCCTACAGAGAGCTTATAGCCGAGGTTTTTAAAGACATATTCAAAGGCGGAAAAAGCAGCTTTGACATTTATACCGGCGGCGTAAACAACATACTTAACTATCCCGAATTTGCGGATATTTCAAAGGCTAAGGGCATATTTAATGTTTTGGAGCAGAAGGAGCTTCTCCATAAGCTTTTAAAGAACGTAGGCGATAATCAGCCCGGCGTTCAAATAATTATAGGTGAGGAAAACCCTCTTTCGGAAATGAAGGAGCTTTCCCTTATAAAAACAAACTATAATTTAGGCGGAGGAAACATAGGCTTTATAGGCATTATAGGGCCCACGAGAATGAATTACAGCCAGGCGGTTTCCGTTTTAAGCGGAATGGCTGAAAACATAAACGAGGTAATCAAAACACTGACTGGAGGCTAATTTAAATTGAGCAGCAAAGAAAAAGATGTCAAAAACGAGGAAATAAAAGAAGAGGTTAAAGAAAAAACCTTAGACGAGGTTATAAACTCAAAAGAAGAAAAAGAGGAGGAAGCCCCGTCGGATGAGGTCTTACCCTCAAAGGAGGAAGAGCTTGAAGGAAAGGTTGCGGAGCTTAACGACAGGCTGTTAAGGTCTTTGGCGGAGTTTGACAACTACCGAAAGAGAACCACAGCCGAAAAAGCCGCTATGTATTCCGCCGGAGTAGGGGACACCGCCGAAAGGCTTTTAGGGGTTCTTGATAACTTCGAAAGAGCCTTATCCTCAGAGCAGGATAAGGAAAACAGCTTCTATAAGGGCGTTGAAATGATCTTCAAGCAGATGAAGGAAGCTTTCGAGGCTTTGGGGGTTTCCGAAATAGAAGCGGAGGGTCAGCCCTTCGACCCCAATCTTCATAACGCAGTAATGCACATAGAAAGTGAAGAGCTGGGAGAAAATGTTGTAAGTATGGTTCTTCAAAAGGGCTATAAATATAAAGACAAGGTCATAAGACCGGCAATGGTACAGGTTGCAAATTAAAGAACTTAAGCAGCCGAAACAAACAAAAAACGTATATAATATTTTATTAGGAGGAAACACAATATGGGAAAAATTATAGGTATTGACTTAGGAACAACAAACTCTTGCGTAGCAGTTATGGAAGGCGGTCAGCCCGTTGTTATTTCAAACAGCGAGGGCTTCAGAACAACCCCTTCTGTAGTAGGCTTTACGAAAACAGGTGAAAGACTTGTAGGCGAAACAGCCAAGAGACAGGCTGTTACAAACGTAGCAGGCACAGTTATTTCAATAAAGAGACATATGGGCGAGGACTATAAGTTCGAAAATGACGGAAAGAAGTTTTCACCTCAGGAAATTTCAGCTATGATCCTTCAGAAGCTTAAGAAGGACGCTGAAAGCTATTTAGGCGAGCCTGTAACTGAAGCAGTTATTACCGTTCCCGCTTATTTCACAGACAGCCAGAGACAGGCAACAAAGGACGCCGGCAAAATCGCAGGCTTTGACGTAAAGAGAATTATAAACGAGCCTACAGCCGCTGCTCTTGCCTACGGTCTTGACAACGAAAAAGAACAGAAGATTATGGTTTATGACTTAGGCGGCGGTACATTCGACGTTTCTATTATCGACATCGGCGACGGCACAATTGAGGTTTTGGCTACAGCCGGAAACAACCACTTAGGCGGTGATGACTTCGACCAGAGAATTATAAACTACCTTATTTCAGACTTTAAGTCAAAAGAGGGTATTGACCTTTCATCGGATAAAATGGCTATGCAGAGACTTAAGGAAGCTGCCGAAAAGGCTAAGAAGGAGCTTTCTTCAGCCACTACAACAAATATCAACCTTCCCTTCATTACTATGAACCAGGACGGCCCCAAGCATATGGACGTTACTCTTTCAAGAGCTAAGTTCAACGAGCTGACAGCCGACCTTGTAGACGCTACATTAGGCCCCGTTCGTTCGGCTTTAAGCGACGCAGATCTTTCAGCTTCCGAGCTTGACAAGGTTCTCCTTGTAGGCGGCTCCACAAGAATACCCGCTGTTCAGGACGAGGTTGCCAAAATTACAGGCAAGGAACCCTTCAAGGGCATCAACCCCGATGAGTGTGTTGCTATCGGCGCAGCTATTCAGGGCGGAACCCTTTCGGGCGAGGCAGGAGCAGGCTCAGTTCTTCTTCTTGACGTAACACCTCTTACTTTGGGTATCGAAACAGCCGGCGGAGTAGCTACAAGCCTTATTCCCAGAAACACAACTATCCCCGTAAACAAGAAGCAGATTTTCTCAACATATGCTGACAATCAGACAGCTGTTGATATTAACATCGTTCAGGGTGAAAGACCTCTTGCAAGAGACAACAAGTCTTTGGGTATGTTCCGTCTTGACGGAATCCCCGCAGCTCCCAGAGGAATTCCTCAGATTGAGGTTACATTCGACATCGATGCAAACGGTATCGTTAAGGTAACTGCTAAGGATTTGGGAACAGGCAAGCAGCAGGATATTACAATTACTTCATCAACTAACTTAAGCGATGAAGAAATCGACAAGGCTGTTAAAGAGGCTGCACAGTATGCAGAGCAGGATAAGAAGCGTAAGGAAGCCGTAGACGCTAAGAACGAAGCCGATACAGTTATCTTCCAGACAGAAAAGACCCTTAAGGACTTGGGCGATAAGATTTCTCCTGAGGACAAGGCTAAAATCGAAAGCGAGGTAGCTAATCTTAAGACAGTTTCAGAGGGCAAGGTTCCCGAAACTATGAGCGAAACAGATGTTTCCACACTTAAGGCTGCTACGGAAAGCCTTACAAAGGTTCTTAACGATTTTACAACAAAGCTTTATCAGCAGGCTCAGGCAGCAGGCGTTGACCCCAACGCAGCAGGGGGTATGAACGGCGCAGCCGGAGGAAACGACGATATAATCGATCAATAATAATATATAAAGGAAAGAATCAGAATGGCTGAAAAAAGAGATTATTATGAGGTTATGGGCGTTGATAAAAACGCCTCGCAGGATCAAATCAAAAAAGCATACAGAAAAAAGGCAAAGGAATGCCACCCGGATTTTCACCCCGACGACCCGGAAGCCGAAGCCAAGTTTAAAGAGCTGAACGAAGCCAACGAGGTTCTTTCAGACGCCGACAAGAGAGCCGCTTATGACCGCTACGGTCATGCCGCCTTTGAACAGGGCGGAGCAGGCGGCGCCGGGGGCGGAGGATTTTACGGCGGAACAAATATGAATATGGATATGAGCGACATATTCGATATGTTCGGAGGAATTTTCGGCGGCGGAGGTTCACGTTCTCAGCGCAGAAACGGTCCCATGAGGGGCGAAGACATAGCCTTAAGCCTTGTAATATCCTTTGAAGAAGCTGTTTTCGGCTGTACAAAGAAGATTGATGTGACAAGTCTCGATAATTGCGAACACTGTCACGGCAGCGGTGCTAAGCCCGGCACAACGCCCCAGACCTGTCCCACCTGTCACGGCAGCGGTTTGGAAACAGTCACAAGGCAGACTATGTTCGGAATGGCTCAGTCCACCACTACATGCCGTACCTGCGGCGGCAGGGGAAAAATAATCAAGGAGCCCTGCTCCGGATGTAACGGAACAGGCAAAAACCGCCGCACAAAGCAGGTTGAAATAAACATACCTGCCGGCATAAACAACGGTCAGACAATCAGAAAGTCCGGCTTCGGAAACGCAGGCTCAAACGGCGGCGGAGCAGGAGACCTTCTTATTACCGTCAGCGTCAGACCCAGCGCTAAATTTGTAAGAAACGGCAATGACATTTATTCCACCATTAAAATTTCAGCCGCACAGGCTATTTTGGGCGACGAAATAACCATTGCCACCTTAGACGGAGACGAAAAGCGTGTTATAAAGCCGGGAACACAGCCCGAAAGCACAATCCGCCTTACGGGAAAGGGCGTGCCTTATTTAAAGGGCGGCGGCAGAAGAGGCGACCACATTATAACCGTTAAGGTGGAAATCCCCACAAATCTGACAGACCGTCAAAAAGAGCTTATAAGAGAGTTTGCCGGTCTGCCGAAAAAAGAAAAAATTTCAGACAAAATAAAGAAGGCTTTGTCTTAAGCTAAGCCTTTAACAGAATAATATGAAAGGAAGCCAATGCCTGAATTGCGGCGGAAGCTTCCTTTTTTTGTCAGTAAAAATTTAAAATAAAATTGTCATTTATTGAAAAATTTATTGAAATACAAGCGGAAATATGGTATTATAACTTCAGTACAAGAGAATAAGTGAAAACGTAAGGCTTTAAAAGCCTGCGGGCGGTTGTATCTCCCCTGTTAATCGAAAAAGAAAGATAAACAACGGGGAGGTGAAATTATGGCTGATTTAGAGTTAATATTGATTCTGATATTACTTATAATCGTTATATCAAAAAA
>JAJBVU010000192.1 GCA_020859645.1 Eubacterium sp.
ATGGAGAAAATGTGACAGAGCAGTTTGAGGACGAAACAGCAATCAGAGTTACTGACGAAGGTCGTACTTTATTGCCTCTCAGGGCATTAGGCAACCTTTTAGGTGCTTCAGTAGACTGGGATTCAGCCAACAAGGTAGCAATCCTTACAATCAATGGGAAAACCATCGAAGTACCTATAGGAAGTACAATGCTAGTAGTAGACGGAACAGCAAGTCAGATAGATAGTGAAGGCACGCAGGCTATCATAGTAGGTGAGGGTTATACCTATCTCCCATTCAGAGCAGTAGCAGAAGCCTGCGGAGCAACCGTAGACTATCAGACAGGCAGCGACGGCTCTAAGAACATCTACCTCACAACCTCCGGCACCACCGGCACCGTAACCCCTGCACCATCAACAGAGACAAGTGACCCTGCTTTAGCAGCTCTTGGTTTATATACAGCCACAGACCTCGGCTACGATGCCAACAACGGTCCCAACCCCGGAGAGGATTATTATGACTCATGGAATACAACAGTCACAGCTTACAAGAACGCAGGCCTTACAGATGAGCAGATTAATAATAATCTTCAGTATGTATATCTCTGCAAGAGTACAGACCAGGCTTCAGTTAATCACCAGTATGGGTTAGTTTCAAGTAATGCAACCACAGTCACTAAACCTACATGGGATGGTGAGTACAGAGGTCAACAATATTACTATTGGCAGTGGACAGGAATGAGATGGATACAAGCTACAATGGAATATTCAGGTCTCGCAGGATATGATATTTCAATGAGCTAATATTAGATATTTGAAAAACTTTTTTTATTTTACAGCATTTTAAGTGACATAAAATGACTCCCTTTACAACCTAAAGGGGATCTATAAAGGGAGTCTTTCTTAATTTAATCAATAGTTTTTAGCACAGTTGGATACGGAAACATATCATATGAGGAGGTTTTTATATGTATATAAGTTTTTTACAGGATGTTCCAAATGGGTATTTATCAAAAAATTCAACCATAGTTAAAAGCAATATATATCTTACGGCACCAGATGAAGTTGATAATATTCTTGAGTTTGTGAATAAATTTGGCATTGATGAATATAAAAATTTATTTAATATAATAGGTATTAAATATGTAAGTATCGACTCATGTGGGTTGCTCTACACGATAGATGGATCTATCCCTATTAAACGACGGCGGACATTACTGAACTATAAAACAAGCCCCCTGCGAAAGCAAGGGACTTGTTTTTGTCGGGGCAAAACTGCGTTTGAACAGCCTATTTTCCCCTTTTCCTTCATTGTTCCATTTGTTTGCCCAAAAACACCGCCGCCGTTTCCACAAGCTTTCCTTCGACCTCGCCGAGCTTGTCATTTTCCGAAAGCATAACCACAGCCCCCAAAACGTCCCCCTCGCATATTATAGGCGAAATCAGCTCATACTTATACTTTGAGTCCTCTTCGTTTTCCAAAATCGGCACAAAATCGTTTTCCTCCCTGTGGGCAAACAGTGTGTTCCGCCTGTTAATTGCCTCCTCAAGCTCACCGCTTATCTGCTTTTCCAAAAGCTCCTTTTTCAGTCCCCCCGACACCGCTATAATGTGATCCTTATCCACAATGCAGGCAATATGCCCGGCGTTCTGCGCCAAGCTTTCCGCATATTCCTTTGCAAAATTCCCCAACTCCCCAATA
Organism: Eubacterium sp.; assembly: GCA_020859645.1. Lineage (GTDB taxonomy): Bacteria > Bacillota > Clostridia > Lachnospirales > CAG-274 > JAJQCI01. The sequence continues at coordinate 1,681 of JAJBVU010000192.1, forward strand.
GGCGAATACTTCTTAAGAATAATCTCCCCTTCCCTGTCAGTGAAAATCTCCAAGGGGTCACCCTCTCTTATTCGCAGTGTTCGTCTGATTTCCTTCGGTATAACAACTCTCCCCAAATCATCTATTCTTCTAACTATGCCTGTTGCCTTCATAGTCTGCCTCCTCTTTTAAAAATCATTTTCCGGCAAAGCTTTAATCTGTCGAAACAGAAAAACTTTTACAAGTCTATTATTCGCTCAAAAGTTGGAATTATGCGAAGCCCGAACGGCTAATATTTGGAAGATAACATATATTATTTTGCAGATTTTATAGTAGCAACATTTGCAAAACAGAGATTTATGTTTATATAGATATAAAGTAACGGAAATACTGCCAAATGAAAACAGCAGCTTTTATACTGCTGCTTCTGAATATTTATTTATTATTTGAATCCATCATTCTTTGATGTTTTTCGCTAAGTTTGATACATTCTTATAGGCTGTATGCATTATTTTAGAGTTTTTATCCTAAATATGAAAAAATAATATTTTATAACAATCAATACGATTATCGTGACTCTGCCGGGAATGTTGTGCATCATCAGAAAGGCGAAAAGGAGCATTGCCGATACGGGGAGCAATATACAGAGCTTTGTTTTAAGGGTCATTGAGCCGCTTTTTTGAAATTCCTCAAGATTATTTTTATAAAGATTTGTGGACTTAAACCAACGGTTTACTTTTTCACTGCCCTTTGCAAAGCAGACTGAGGCAAGGAGCAGGAAAGGGACGGTGGGCAGTATGGGCAGGAACACCCCTACAACGCCCAAGGCTGTAAAAAGAAAGCCGGCGGCTATGAATAATATTTTCATTATGTTTCATCTCCTGTTCTTTGGATATTGTAAATTTTATTTGCAATGCTTAAAGTTGATGGTCTGTGAGAAACGAGGATTACGGTTTTGTCATGGTTTTCGCAGAGAGCCTTAAGGATTATTTTTTCATTTAAGCTGTCCAAGTTGCTTGTAGGCTCGTCAAGAAGCATTATTGGGGCGGAGGAAAGAAAGGCTCTCGCCAAGCCTATTCTCTGCTTTTCGCCGCCGGAAAGTCTGTCGCCAAGCTCGCCGATTTGAGTTTTGTAGCCGTCGGGAAGTGTCATTACAAAATCATGGAGAGAGGCTTTTTTGCAAGCCGCTTCGATTTCCGCTTGTGTGGCTTTGGGGGCGGCGATTTTTATGTTATTTGCTATGGTATCGTTAAAAAGGTGGGTTTCCTGTGTGCAGTAGCTTTGGTTTTGTCTCAGACACTCTGTGTTTATTTCCTTTATTTCACTGCCGGATAACAAAATTTCTCCCCTGTCCTTGTCCCAAAAGCGCATAATGAGTTTTAACAAAGTTGACTTTCCGCAGCCGCTTTTGCCCAAAATTCCCGTTATTTTGTTTTCCTCGGCTTTAAGGCTGATACCCGCAAGAATTTTCACATCACCATAGCCGAAGGAAACATCTTTGCAGTCAACATCTGACAGGGTTTTGTCGATACCATCGGTTTTATAATCGTTGTCACAACATACCCCACAGCCTTCCGCCACATTTCCCCGTCTCTTCCCTCCAACGCCGCCAGTCTCTCGCCCTCCTGTTTCTGCGTCTCACACATTGTGCTCATATTTGTCGCCAGTTTGTTCACTGAAATCACCAAGTCCTGAATTTGCTTTGTTGCGTCCTCCAAGTCCTTAAGCCTATTGTTAATTCTTTTGTCCTCGGCTCTTAAAGGCTTTCATATTCCGACTTCCAGTCCTCACTTGTTGCTTCCGAAGCCTTATATTCTGCCAGCAAATTACTCTGTCTTGTTTTAAGATTGGCTATATTCGCCCTTATTGTTTCCTCGCTTATGCCGTATGCGTCATATTCCGCCTGTGCCGCTTCAGCTCTCTTCTTGTTGGGATATGTATGTGTATAAAAAAATACTCTTTCCCGAAGCTCCGTCATTTCCGCCAACTGGTCCTCGGCGTCCTCGATTCTTCCCGTTATTGTTTTTGCTTCGTTTAAATATGACATTGCCGTAGTCACAGACATATCATTTCTGTCAGCAAAATTTTGCGCCCTTGTGTAGCTGCCTACATCATAGCCGTCCATTTCCGTCAGGCTGAAGGCGTCGCTTGCCGCCTTTGCCGCCTTAAAGCCTACGGCCACACTTGCCAATGCCGAAACAAGTGCCATAGCCGCCGAAATAAAGTTGAAAATCGGGTTTACATTAAGCGCCGTTGTAAAAGCCGTTGTTGCCCCCGCAGCCGCCTCGGCCGTTGTGGCTTCCGCCGTGTTAGCCCCTGCCGCTGTATACTGTGACGCCGCAAAAACTGCGCTTAATGAGGATCCTGTTGTAAAGGCATTGTTGAGACCGTTAAAAACATTAACTCCCGATGAAACTATTCTGTAAACACTGCTTAAGCTCCCCTGCAGAAGCCCGTTTGCGGTTCTGAAGGTTGTCATTCCCACCTTGGCGGAAATCAGCCACCCAACAAACCGCCCTCCTGCGTTGTTAAGCGTTGTAATTATCCCGATTATTCCGCTTGCCACACTGCCGATTGTTTGAATTCCCCCTGCCACAGCCGCCAGCTCCTGAAGAAATCCCTCTCCCCCTACAAAATTTCCTATCCCTTCAATTATTCCCCCGATTCCTCCTACAGCTGCGTCTCCTATCTGATACAGAATATCAATAATTTCATCGCCGTTTACCCCTGCCGCAGCCGCCGCTGCGCTGAAGGCGTTCTCAATCTCCCTTATTTTTTCCCCTGCCCAAAAGGCGTTTTCGGCTATAAGTGTGTTTTCATTGTCTCCGTTTCCCGAAAGCCCCAGCGCCATTCTTTCAGCCATATCCGTAAACACGGGCCCCAAAACAGATGTATATTCCGTCTTAATGTTGTTCACAGCTTCCGCAAATGTCATAGGCATTTGTTCAAACTGTTCGTTTATATCCTCCGCCGCCGCCAAAACCGACGCTCTTAAAACGTCCGATGTAATTTTTCCCTCTGTTGAAAGAGATTTCAGCTCCCCTACGTCAACCCCCATATAGTCGGCTATATAGTTCGAAAGCATAGGCGCATTTTCTCTTATGCTCCTGTATTCGTCCCCCTGCAGCTTCCCCGAAGCCAAAGCCTGTGTCAGCTGAAGCATTGAGCTTCTTCTTTCCGTTTCTGTGGTTCCGCTTATTCTGAACATCTTGTTCAGCGTCTCAACAAAATCGGAAATCTCGTAATTGTTAGTGAAATAGTCCCCCGATGTTATACCTATTTTCGAAACGTCCCCTATGTAGTCCGAATAATTTACTCTCGCTTCTCTCGAAATCCTAAACGCCGCCATTGTTTCGTCATCGTCTTGACACTGGACAATTGTGGTTCCCCAGCCCGACCCCTCTATGGTCACATTGGCAAGATTTATGTCAACGGAATATACCTCATCATTCCCCTGAACCGCCTCGTTCCACTGCATATTATAGGTGCCGTCCAAAAGCTCAATCCTTCCCCCTGCTCTGATTTCGCTTAAAGCCTGCGTCAAAACGTCCGAAGCGTCCGTTGATGTACAGGTATAATCCGCATTGGCCTTTAAGGGGTTCAGCGTGTCATAGCTTGCAATAACTATGTGGGTTCTCTTGCTTGCCTCAGCTATTGCCTCATACACCCCTCCGCTTGTTATAAGGTTAGAGCTTCCGCTTGTTACCGCCGTATCAACGCCCTTCACTGCCGCCGTCCCAAGCCCTAAGCTTGTCCTTGCGTCAGCCGCCGAGCTTGCACCGGTTCCTCCGTTAGTCAAGGGTAAAACCCCTGTTACACCGGGAGTCACGTTTGCGCTTCCGTCAAAGCTTACGGAGCTTGTGCTCGCCAAGTTCGTCTGAATTGTCCTTGCTGTCTTAAGAGCCGTCGCCGTGTCTGCGTTCCCCGTCAGGCTTCCGCTGAAGC
>JAJBVU010000219.1 GCA_020859645.1 Eubacterium sp.
CACCTAACAAAATAATTAAAGAGCTTTCGTCTCTTTCAAGCACCCATATAAGGAAAAAATCGGATTTATTTTTAGCCGAAGGAGAAAGGCTTGTTTCTTCCGTTCCCAAAGGGCTTATAAAATATTATGTTTTGCCGGAAAAATCGGATATTTTGCCTACGCACAGTGACCTGCCTGTTTACACCGTTTCGGAAAAGGATTATTTTTCTCTCTGCCAAACAGTAAACCCTCAGGGCATAGCCTGTGTATGCAAAAAATTTACCTGTGATAAGGAAGAATTGTTTGTTAAATCCCCTGCCCTGATTGTGCTTTGTGAAAACCTTCAAGACCCCGGAAATTTGGGAACTATTATAAGAACCGCCGATGCGGCAGGCGCTTCGGGGCTTATTTTGACAAAGGGCTGCTGCGACATTTTTAACCCAAAGGTTCTGCGGAGTGCTATGGGCTCGGTTTTTAACCTGCCGATTTTGACAAATGCAGATTTTGAGGAATGCGCCGAGCTTTTAAAGTCTCGGGGTATTAAGCTTCTGGCGGCTCACCTTAAGGGGGAAAATACACCCTATGAAACGGATATGACACAGTCCACCGCCATTTTAATAGGCAATGAAGCTAAGGGCTTAAGCGAAAAGGCGGAAAAAGCCGCCGACAGGCTTGTTAAGCTGCCTATGCTGGGAAAGGCGGAGTCCCTTAACGCCGCTGTTGCCGCAGCACTGATTATTTATGAAGCCGTAAGGCAGAGACTGGCTCCCCTTGAGGGGAGCTGTCACACGAAAGTGTGACTGAGAGGTGTATATGAAAAAGATAAACTACAGAATAGACTGGATTGACATATCAAAGGGCATAGCCATTCTCTTGGTGCTGTTGGGTCACGCAGTACGTGACGATATGCGCCTTATTTCCCCCGGTTTGGATTTAACCTACCGCCTTATTTACATTTTCCATATGTCATTTTTCTTTTTTATATCGGGATATGTTTATAAAATGAACGAGGTTAGGTTTAAGAAAAACAAGGGAACAGGCTTTATTAAGAGCAGATTTAAAAAGCTTTTTCTTCCTTGGGTTATTTACGGCATTTTTATTTACGCCGTATTTACAGCGGCAATGTATATGCCCCGAATATCGGAAATTCTTCTGTCATCAGGCTACGGCTTTGTTTCTGTATGGGAATATGCCCTAAGAGCCTTTCAGGCAGACAACCCCCTTGCCTACCACCTGTGGTTTATATACATACTTTTTATAGTGTCGGTTACCGTTTTCATTGCCGACTGTCTGACCTCACGAAAAACTCAAAAGCCGATTTTGGCGATTTTGGCTTTGCTGTCGGTTCTCGCCCTTATCCCCTTAAACCTTTATGAAGAGGATTTCGGCTCATACCGCAGGCTTTTAAACTACATTGCCCTCTATCTGCCCTATTATATTTTGGGCATACTCCTTTACGGCGTAAATATCCCCAAAGCCTTAAAATATTTGTGGTATATCTTGGGTTTGGGCTATATAGTCATAAGGGCAGTGTTTTTCTCCGGCTTTTCGGGCAACGCCGTTGAAGCTTCATCAATAGAATTAAAGCTTTTGATACAAATTGCCGCCTATGCTTTTCTGCCGGGGGCTATGCTTCTGCTCTGTGATGTATCGGAAAAGCTCACAAAGGTTAAGCCTATTAAGAAAGTTATGTCATATTTAGGCAGAAAGTCATTTTTGATATATTTAATACATCAGCCCTTTTTCTGTGCATTTTTAAGCCTTGTTCTCTATTCAAAGCTTAATCTGCCTATGGGCGTTTCGATAATATGCTGTATAGCCGCAAGTCTTTTCGCCGCTTTTGTTTTGGATTTTCTTTGGTCAAAAGTGCCTAAAGGCCGTTTTGAAAGGAGTTAATTATGGAAAGAATAAGCTGGGACGAATATTTTATGGAAATGGCGGAGCTTGCGGCAAAGCGCTCCACCTGTCTGCGCCGGAAGGTAGGCGCAGTAATAGTAAAGGATCATCAGGTTTTGGCTACGGGCTATAACGGCGCCCCCAAGGGACTGGCAAACTGCTGTGACATAGGCTCATGCCTAAGGCAGGAAATGGGCATTCCCTCGGGGAAAAACCACGAGCTTTGCAGAGCCGTTCACGCCGAAAACAACGCTATCACTCAGTGCGCCGTAAACGGTGTTTCCTGCAAAGGTGCAGTTTTATATGTAACAGCCTCTCCCTGTTCAATGTGTCTAAAACAGATTATAAACGCCGGCATAACCAAAATTTATGCAAAAGAGCTTTATCCCGATGAATTAAGCTTATCACTGCTTAAAGAAAGCAAGCTTGAAATGATAAAATTTTCCGAAAGGAAAGATGAAAATGAGTAAAGAAAAAATTATATTGATTGACGGAAACAGCATAATAAACAGGGCGTTTTATGCCCTTCCGCCCCTTACAAACAAAAACGGAGACTATACCAACGGAGTTTACGGCTTTTTCAGCATTATTTTCAAATTTATAGGTGAGGAAAACCCCACACACATAGCCGCCGCCTTTGACCTTCACGCTCCTACCTTCCGTCACAAGGCATATACTGAATATAAGGCAGGGAGACGCCCTATGCCCGAGGAGCTTCGCCCTCAGTTTCCATTGCTTAAAGAAATTCTCAAAAAAATGAATATCACAGTCTGTGAAAAAGAGGGCTATGAAGCGGACGATATTTTGGCAACACTGGCAAAACGCTGTGAAGCGGAGGGCATTGCCCCGGTCATTATAACCGGCGACAGAGATCTGCTTCAAGCCGCAACTGACACAACGGAAATAAGAATACCCAAAACGAAAAGCTTCGGAACAGAGGTTGAAAATTATTTTGCAAAGGACGTTTTTGCTAAATACGGCGTAACCCCTACGGAGTTTATAGAGGTTAAAGCCCTTATGGGCGACGCCTCCGACAACGTGCCGGGAGTTCCCTCAATAGGCGAAAAAACAGCTATTAAAATAATAAGCGAATATAAAACCGTTGAAAACGCAATAGAAAATGCGGACAGCGTTAAGCCCAAAAAGGCTTCCGCTAATCTTAAGGAATTTAAGGATCAGGCTCTTATGAGCAAGTTTTTGGTCACTATAGACACAGACGTGCCCTTAGACGTAACCCCCTCCGACTTAAAAATAAATGATATGTTTAACGACACCGCAAGAGAAGCCTTTGTCTACAACGGCTTTAACTCTCTGCTGTCACATTTTAAAGCGCCTGAAGCATCGGAAAACCGCCCCAAAGCTGAAGTTATTTCAACCAAAGAGAAAGCGGAAGCACTTCTGCCCTCTTTAACCGAAGGAACGGCTTATAAGCTTATAACCGAGGGGAAAACTCTCTGCGGCTGCGGATTTTTAACCCCAGAAAACAAATTAAGTGTTGTTTTGGTTGACACAGACATTTCTCTTTTGGGTTCTGATTTTTCTGAAGATGACTTTGTTGAAATTTTTAAGCCCTTTTTTGAAGCCGAAAACAAGAAGATAACCTATGACGGAAAGTCCGACATTACATTTTTCAAGGATAAAATCGACCTTAAGGGAATTGTCTTTGACACAATGTTAGCGGCTTATCTTTTAGACCCGTCGGCAAGCTCATATGACTACAGCCGAATTGCAAATCAATATTTAGGCGAAAGCTTTCCTTCAATAGAAGAGGTAACAGGCAAAGGCAAAAGCCGCACACCCTTTTATTCTCTTGAAAGAGAAAAGCTTGCGGAGCTGTTTTCGGACTTTGTCTATACAATAGGTGCTTCAAGAGAAATTTTGGAAGAGAAGCTTGCCGAGCAGAATATGACCGACCTCTACTATAATATTGAACTGCCCCTGATTTATGTTCTTGCGGATATGGAGCATATAGGAATGAAGGTTCAAAAGGAAGAGCTTCAGGATTTCGCCAAGCGTCTTGACAGAACAATTTCAGAACTGACAGATGAAATTTATTTTCTTGCCGGTGAGGAATTTAACATAAACTCACCCAAACAGCTTGGCTCAATTCTCTTTGAAAAGCTTAAGCTTAAGGGCGGCAAAAAGACTAAAACAGGCTATTCTACCTCGGCTGACGTTTTGGAAAAGCTCAGGTATCAGGACGAAATTATAGACAAGGTTCTTTCCTACAGAACCTATACAAAGCTTAAATCCACCTACTGCGACGGGCTTCTTGCACTAATCGACCCAAAAACAAGCAAGGTTTATTCCACCTTTAACCAAACCGTCACCGCCACAGGCAGAATAAGCTCCACTGAGCCTAATCTTCAAAACATACCCATTAAGCTTGAACTGGGTCATCTGCTCAGAAAAGCCTTTGTGCCTACCTCTGAGGAATACTGCTTTGCGGACGGCGACTATTCGCAAATCGAGCTCAGGGTTTTGGCTCATCTTTCAGGCGACGAAACTATGATAAATGCCTTCAAAAACGGAGAGGATATTCACCGCCTGACCGCTTCACAGGCTTTCAGAATACCCCTTGAAGAGGTAACCCACGAGCAAAGGCAAAACGCAAAGGCTGTAAACTTCGGTATTGTCTACGGAATAAGCGCATATTCCTTAAGTCAGGATCTTCACATAACACGAGCCGAGGCTCAGCGTTATATTGACGGCTATTTCGAACGTTACCCAAAGGTAAAAATTTTCCTTGAGGAATGTGTTGAAAAAGCCAAAAAAAGCGGTGTTTCGGTCACTCTTTTCGGAAGAATACGCCCTATTCCCGAGCTTGCAAGCACAAACGCCAATTTAAGGGCTTTCGGTGAAAGAGCCGCAATGAATGCTCCCGTTCAGGGAACAGCCGCCGATATAATCAAAATAGCTATGATTAAAATATGGCAAAGGCTTAAAAAAGAGGGCTTACGTTCAAGGCTTATTCTTCAGGTTCACGATGAGCTTTTAATAGAAGCCTATAAGCCTGAGCTTGAATATGTTATGAAAATTCTTAAGGAAGAAATGGAAAACGCCGCAGACCTTGCTCTGCCCTTAAGCGTAGACTTAAGCAGCGGCGAAAACTGGTATGAGGTGAAATAAAATGATTGTTTTGGGCATAACGGGAGGCAGCGGAACAGGCAAAACCACCGCCGCCGATGTTCTTAAAAAGGAAGGCGCTTATATAATCGACTGCGACAAACTGGCAAGAGAGGTTGTTGAAAAGGGTACTGACGGCTACAGGGAAGTTGTTGCCTTTTTCGGCAGCGAAATTTTAGCCGAAAACGGCAGCTTAAACCGAAAAGCCCTGGGAGACATTGTTTTTAACGACAAGGCTAAGCTTAAAAGGCTTGAAGAAATCACCCACTCAGCCATAAAAGCCGAGGTTTTAAAAAGGCTTGAAGCTGCAAAGAATAAAGGCGTTGACCTCGTTGTTATAGACGCACCTCTTTTAATAGAAGCGGGGTTAAATGCACTTACGGATAAAATTTGGCTTTTTACCGCCGATTTTGATGTTCGCTTAGAGAGAATTTCAAAGCGTGACGGAATAAGCCTTAAAAGCGCCGAAAGCCGTTTTTTAAGCCAGACACCTGCGGAAAAGCTTATGAAGTTTGCAGATGAGGTTATTGACACGTCATGCTATAATATAG
>JAJBVU010000303.1 GCA_020859645.1 Eubacterium sp.
TTAATAATTATAAACATCTTTAATAGGAGACAGAAAAAATGCGAGGAAACAAAGGCAGACGCAATGTCAGAAAAAAGAAAAAATCGGGAGTTAAAAACTCCTTCAAGTTTATATCCATAATTCTTGTAATGCTCTTAATCTATATTATAGGTATGGGTGTTTGGTTCGGTTTTTATATGAAGTCAAAAATCGATGCCAACAAGCAGATTGCTTCATATGAGCCTTCCGAAGCGGAGCAGAATTTGGATAAGCTTTTGGAAGATACAAACAGCTCACTTGAAGAGCTTACAACAGAGGATGCACAGACGAGCCTTGCACAGGCTGATATTTTAGGCGCCGTTCCCGATAAGACCTTTTTCGGCATATACGGCGTAGACCAAGACGAAGCCCTTTCGGACGTTATAATCGTTGCCTGCTTCGACAAAAACACAGGCAAGATTAATGCCCTTTCAATTCCCAGAGACACCTATGTCACTTTAAGCGACTCTCTCTATAACGAAATGAAAGCCGCAGGTCACTATGCCCCAAAAACTATGAAGATAAACGCCGTTCACTCCTGGGCAGGTGAGGACGGAGACAAGTTCTTAACCGAAGAGCTTGAAGAAATGCTGGGCATTCCCCAAATTTCCTATTATATAACAATAAATGTTGAAGCATTCCAAAAAATTGTCGATGACATCGGCGGCATAACCGTTGATGTGCCTCAGAATATGTATTATACCGATGCCACACAGGATCTTTATATCGACCTTAAGGCAGGGCTTCAAACCCTCGACGGCTATCAGGCTATGGGGCTTGTTCGTTTCAGACAGTATACAAACGGCGATGTAGACAGAGTTCAGGTTCAGCAGCTTTTCTTAAACGCACTTTTGGAACAGGCTCTTTCCACAGAGACAATTCTCAAAAACATAAACAACTATGTTGAGACATTTTTAACCTATGTTAAAACAAATATGACTGTTACGGATGCATTGAAATATACGCCTTTCTTCCCTGTTTTAAACTCCGACAGCTTGGTTATGGCGACCCTCCCCGGCGGTTTAAGATCCGGCGACAGCGGATATTTCATAAATTCCGACTATACTCAAAGGCTTGTAGATATTCTCTTTTATGACGGCGACGGAGACCCCGACGATTACAGCGGACTTTCATGGGGCGGAACAACCTCCGACTCAGCCGAAGCGGTAGCAACCCATGAGGACCGTGACCTTGACGAGGTTGACAACGGAAATGCTATTGAAAGCTCAATTGACTATGAAGAGCTTGCCCGTCTTAACGACAAAGACCAGTATTATCAGAAAATAAAGGATATTATAGCCGACTACCCCGACCCATCTGACGAGTCTAAAGAGGTTATTGCGGACTACATCGAGTTTGTGGTTTCATCCTATTGCGTAAGAGCCTATTATGCGGAAGAAAACACTGCGGTTGTAAACGCCGAAAAGCTTTCCGGCTTTAACACCGAGGTCAAAAGCACAGCCGATGAAATGGTGGCTATGTTCAGAGAAGCGAATATAGGGCTTTTGAGAGACGTTCTGCCTACGGCAAGAGTCGATATTTCCTCATTCGACTATGACGAGCCTATAAAGATAGTAATCGAAAAGGATGCTTTGGATGAGCTGACCGACGCCAACAGACTGACTGTTTTGGTTGGTGACAATCTCCATATAGTTCAGGCTCAAAGAACCGATCTTGAAACAATTTTTGAGAAATATGATGTTCTTGAAATAACCTTCTCAGAAACGACAAACGGCTATACAATAAGCTTTGCAGACGAAAACGGCAATTCTGTTTCAGACTTGCCTGCTCCCGTATATTTCGGCTTCTATTCATCTTATCAGACACCTGCCTGCTATTTGACAACAGACTATTCTGTTGAAAACATAGGCGGAAGATATGACGGAAACAACAAAATTCTCCTTTTTGCAGCCACCGAATCCGGCAATTATCAAATTCAGGACGTAACAACCTCTTACAGCGCCCTTGAACACTACGGCGAAGCAAAGAAGCAGAGAATTACAAGCTTCCTTACAAGGGGCTATATTGCAACAGACGATTTGGATATTGAAAGAACCGTCACAAGGTCTGAGTTCTTCACAGTTCTTGACAAAATGACTAATAAGGACACTCAGGAGCTTTTGGCTGACCTTAATATTGCAAGCGATGAAGAAAATCTCACAACAGGTGAGCTTTTAGCCTCCTGCGGAACTCTTCTTAACAAGATTAAGAGAAACTATTATCCCGAGAACACAGACTATTATTTAGGTATTTATAACATCTATGACAACAAAGACGAATATGACAAGCCTGTGGCTTTGGCTATAAGCTGCGACCTTGTAAGCTTTAAGGGCGACAGTCTCCTTTGCAGCGGTGAAACAACCCTGGGAGATATGCTGAATGTTCTTTCAAATATGTATAATCTTCTTTCAACCACTGCAACTGCAGAATATAACTTTGTTGTGACAGAGGTTCCCGAAGAGCCTGTTGAAGCCGTTGCCTCAAGTCTCGGTCTTAACGAGGATGCCATTTTTGCTATAATTGTGCTGTCAGCTTTCGGTCTTGCAGCCCTTCTCATAATCGTTGTTCTTATATCTCTTAATGTAAAGGCAAGAAAAGCTCAAAGAGCCGAGGAAGAGCGCAGAATGGCGAGAAAAGCCGCTTATTACAGAAGATATTATGAGGACGAAAACGGCTCTGTAAAAGAATATTATGAATACGACGACGGCTCATACGATGAAGAATATGATGATGAAGACGATGAATATTACGATGAGGATGAGGACGGTTCATATGAAGAATATTATGATGACGAAGATGAAGAATATGAAGATGAAGAGCCGGACGATGATGACGATGATGAAAAATAATTAAGTGATTATAAGGGGTGCGGAGTTATCCGTATCCCTTTTCTTTAACAGAAATATAGTTTATAACAGGCAACAGGCGGTGACATTATGATTTATCTGTCAGTGGGAGAGATTTTGGAAATGACCCTGAGAAGCGGCTCTATCGACTCCCGCTTCACAGGCAAAAAAAGAGCCCTACAGGGAACAAAGCTTCACCAAAGGCTTCAAAAACGCCACAAAAAAGCGGCTAAGGCTAAAAAGCTTAACTATGAAAGCGAGGTTTCCCTTTCTTACACATTTTCATTTAAAAGCTATGACTTTACCGTTTCGGGCAGAGCCGACGGCTTAATTCGAATGAAAAACAAAATTATAATAGAAGAAATTAAGTCCACCGCCATTCCATTGGACGAAATCGATGCCCCAACGGCAAAAAAGCATTTGGCTCAGGCGAAGCTTTACGCCTATATGTATGCCGAAAAATATCATATTTCGGAATTTGACATATATCTTACCTACTGCTCCCTTAAGGGCGAAGAAAAAAGCCTTAATTTCAGCTTTACCTATTCCGATTTAAAAGACTTTTTCTATGAAATTATGGAAAGCTTTTATAAGTGGACGGAGAAAAAAGAGGAACTTGACGAAAAATTCAAGGAAAGCTTGTTAAGCCTTTCCTTTCCCTATCCTAATTTCAGACAGGGGCAAAGAGAGCTTTCAGTAGCGGTTTATAAAACTCTTGTGTCGGAAAAAAAGCTTTTTGCCTGCGCTCCTACCGGAATAGGAAAGACCCTGGGGGTTATTTTTCCCACACTTAAATATATGGGTACTGCGAAGGGAAAAGACAAGCGGATTTTCTACCTAACCTCAAAAAACACCCTTAAGGCTTTGGCTGAAACGGCTCTTTCTATTATGAGGGAAAAGGGGCTGTTTATACTTTCCACAACCTTAACCGCTAAGGAAAAAATCTGTCTGAATGACGAAACGGTCTGCAATCCGGTAAAATGTCCCTACGCAAAGGGTCACTTTGACAGAGTCAACGACTGCATTTGGGATATTTTGAACGCCGAAACTGTTATAACTGCGGACACAATAAAAACCTACGCCGAAAGCCACAAGGTCTGCCCCTTTGAGCTTTCTCTTGACCTGACCCTTTTTTCCCACTTTATAATCTGCGACTACAACTATGCTTTTGACCCCACCGCAAGGCTTGAACGCTTTTTCGAAGCCGACCGAAACGAGGACTATATCGCCTTAATTGACGAAGCCCACAATCTTCCCTCACGTTCAAGGGATATGTATACAGCGGAATTTAAAAAATCAGAGGTTTTGGCTCTTGTCAGAGGGCTTAAAAACACCGCTCCGGCTTTAACCCGTTCTTTGCGGAAAATTAATGCATATATGCTTAAGGAAAAGCGGGAAATCGAAAACGAGCTTGTTTCGGACTACAATGACGATAAGTTTTTGACTCTGCTTTCAAGCTTCACTCAAGCCGCCGAAAGCTGGTTGGAAAAAAATGAGGGCAGCCCTGTCTATGACCAAACGGCAGACCTGTGCTTCAAAGCCTTAGACTTTCAGAAAATAAGCGAGTTTTTTGACCCTCACTTTTCACTGATAAAGGAAAGCTTCGGCACAGACTTTAAAATAACTGTTTTCTGCAAGGATTCCTCCGCAATTTTAAAAGAGCTTTCAAAAAGCTTTAAAAGTATGGTTTTTTTCACAGCCACCTTTAAGCCCATAGAATACTTCACCGAAATTTTAGGGGGAAGCTTCAAAACCGATAACAGAATAGAAATACTTTCCCCCTTTCCGAGGGAAAATCTCTGCGTAATCTGCGACAACTCAATTTCCACACTTTACAAAGACAGGGAAAACAGTCTGCGGCCCATTGCCGACCGTATTCACGCAATGACAGCCGCCAAACGGGGCAACTACCTCTGCTTCTTTCCCTCCTACGAATATATGGAGAATGTCTATGAAGCCTACACTGCCCTTTATTCGACTGAAAATACACTGCTTCAGCAGAGAAGCTCAACTGACATCGACAGGACGGAATTTTTAGAAAGCTTTTCCGAAAGCTCCGCCTTAACGGGTTTCTGTGTTTTAGGGGGCGTGTTTTCCGAAGGTGTTGACCTTAAAGGCTCAAGGCTTATAGGCTGTGCGGTGATCGGTGTTGGTCTGCCCAAAACGGCAATCCGCCAAAACATTATCAGAAGCTTCTTCGACAATCAGGACAAGGACGGCTTTGCCTATGCCTACGCCTACCCGGGAATGATTAAAGCCGCCCAAGCCGGAGGCAGAGTTATACGTTCGGAAACAGACAAGGGAGTAGTTCTCCTGTTAGACCGCCGTTTTTCCACTCCCTTTTACTCCGCACTTCTCCCCACCCACTGGCGACCGATACAGCTTTTCGGCTCTCAAAGCATAAAACAGGTACTCAATAATTTTTGGAACGAAAAAGTCCCTCAATGAAAAATCGAGGGACTTTGCTGCACCTTATGGGAATTGAACCCACTGCCTTTCGGTCCGGAGCCGAACGCTCTATCCGGTGAGCTAAAGGTGCCGACAGTGGTATTATAGCCCAAAAACGGCTGATTGTCAAACACTTTATTCCCTCAGTC
>JAJBVU010000050.1 GCA_020859645.1 Eubacterium sp.
ACATAGAATTTATTATTATATTTAAATTTAATTTTTCTTCCGTGCAGACAGCTGTCTGAAAAATTATTGCCGTTAATCATACTGCAGCCGACTCCCCTCTTGTCAGTATCTGTCTAAAACAACCTCTTTAAGCACCTTGCCTATTGCGTCATGGATAACCAAATCAGCATGGGAGTCAAAGGCTGTTTCACTTTTGTTTATAAGAACAAGCTTGTTTCCTCTGTAATAATTAACTAAGCCTGCGGCAGGATAAACAACCAAGGAGGTTCCCCCAACAATAAGAACATCGGCTCTTGAAATATATTTTACGGCGTTGCCCCAAACGTAGTCGTTAAGCCCTTCCTCATAGAGAACAACATCGGGCTTAATAAGACCTCCGCATTCGGGGCATTTGGGAACGCCTTCACCTAAGTCCAACATAGCTTCAAGGTCAAAATATTTTCCGCAGCGCATACAGTTATTTCTGTAAACTGAACCGTGAAGCTCGTATACGTTTTTGCTGCCTGCCATTTGGTGAAGATTGTCTATATTTTGTGTGGCTATGGCTCTGAGCTTGCCCATTTCTTCAAGCTTAGCAAGAGCATAGTGGGCATTATTTGGCTTAGCCTCCGTACAAATAAGATTTTCCTTGTAATATTTATAAAATAACTCAGGCTTTTTCATAAAAAGACTGTGGCTTAAAAGTGTTTCGGGAGGATAGCCATATTTCTGCTTTGCGGAATAAAGCCCTGTTTCACTTCTGAAATCGGGTATACCGCTTTCTGTGGAGACTCCTGCCCCTCCTAAAAAAACAATGTTGTCGCTTTCGTCTATAATTTTTTTAAGTTCTTCGTATGCCATAAAATCACCTTTAGTCTTTCTCTGCTTTAACCTTTTTCACAAATCGAGATATTCTTTCCAAAGCGGTTTTAATTTCGTCAATGGAATATGCATAGGAGCATCTTATATTGCCCTCGCCGCATTTTCCGAAAGCCGTACCGGGAACAACCGCAACCTTTTCTTCAAAGAGAAGTCTTTCCGCAAACTCATCGCTTGAAAGTCCTGTTGACTTAATACTTGGGAAGAGATAGAAGGCTCCCAAAGCTTCGAAGCACTCAAGCCCCATATCCAAAAAGCCCTTTCTCATAACTCTGCGTCTTGCGTCATATTCCTTTTTCATTTTTTCCACTGAGCTGCGGCAGCTTGTAAGGGCTTCTATGCCTGCATGCTGACTGACAGTAGGCGCACACATAATTATGTACTGGTGGATTTTGGTCATTGCGGCAATAATGTCTTTAGGACCTGCGGCATAGCCCAGTCTCCAGCCTGTCATAGAGAAAGCCTTTGAAAAGCCGTTTAAAACGATAGTTTTGTCTCTCATACTTTCAAAGGAGGCTATGGAAACGTGCTTATCCTCTCCGTAGGTAAGCTCGGAGTAAATCTCGTCCGAAATAACCACTATGTCACGATATTTAAGCACCTTTTCTATTGCGGCAAGGTCGCTTCTTTCCATAACAGCCCCTGTGGGGTTATTGGGATAAGGCAGAATTAAAGCCTTTGTTTTAGGGGTTATTTTTTCAAGGAGATCCTTGGGCTTAAGCCTGAAGTCGTTTTCTTCGGTTGTTTCTATAACAACGGGAACACCTCCTGCCATAACTACACAGGGCTTATAGGAAACATAAGAAGGCTCAACAACCAAAACCTCGTCGCCGGGGTTAATTACGGCTCTTAAAGCTGCGTCTATACCCTCGCTGGCGCCGACTGTAACAAGAACTTCACCCTTAGGGGCATATTTAACGCCTATAGTGTCCTTTAAATATTTGCTTATTTCCTCTCTTAATTCCAAAAGACCGGCATTTGAAGAATAAACAAGCCTTTTGTTTTCGATGGTATAAATTCCTCTTTCTTTAATAGCCCAGGGGGTTTCAAAATCAGGCTCGCCTACGCCAAGAGAAATTACACCCTCTATTTCGTTTGCAACGTCAAAAAATTTTCTTATGCCCGATGAAGGCATTTCTTCTATATGCTTGGCAACAAAACTCATGGCGATACAATCATCCTTTCATCTGCAAGCTTGTCATCGTCCACAACAATTCCGTAGTCCTTATATTTTTTGAGAACGAAGTGTGTGGCTGTGCTTGTTACGGAATCGAGAGTTGAAAGCTTTGAAGAAATAAAGTGGGAAATTTCCTTTATGTTTTTGCCTTCCATAAGCACCATAAAGTCATAAGCTCCCGACATTAAATAAACGCTTTTAACCTCGTCGAATTTATAAATTCTCTTTGCAATAGCCTCATAGCCTGCGTCTCTCTGAGGTGTAACTTTAACCTCAATCATAGCTATAACATATTCTTTTTCAACCTTGTCCCAGTCTGCCAAAATAGTATAGCCGCAGATAAGTCTTTCATCTTCCATTTTTTTAATACAGGCGTTTACCTCTTCAACGGGCTTCCCCAGCATTACCGCTATATCCTCCGCCGTAATTCGGCTGTCTTTTTCCAAAATTTCCAAAATATCCTTTTCCATAACGAAAAACCTCCCGTTCATCATATAGTTAATTTTATTGTATCACAATGAAGAATTTTTTACAATGATAAAATGACGATAAAATAAGAAAATTTTGAAGTGCTTTTCAGATTGGTGTCAGAACTTTTGCCTTGTAAGGCAAAAGCCGAGCCTGCGGCTCGTTCGGACATCTTTCCGATTCCTATTGATTTTTGTTTAAATATATGATATATTTTTTATATGAAGAATAAAAAAAGACTTAAGGGAGATATTATAATGATTTTAGCCATAGATATAGGAAATTCAAATATAGTTTTCGGAGTTATGGATATGGACGGAAAATCTGTTTTCAATTCAAGAATAAAAACAGACAGCTCACGAACCGCCGACCAGTACGCCATAGACTTTAAAAACATTTTAGAGCTTTACGGAGCAGACAAAAATGCCATAAACGGCGGTATAATTTCAAGCGTTGTTCCCCCTGTTTTAAACGCTGTCAGACAGGCGGTAAAGATTGTAACAGGCATCGAACCTCTTGTTGTGGGTCCCGGCATAAAAACCGGGCTTAACATTCTTATGGATAACCCGGCTCAGGTGGGCAGCGACTTAATTGTTACGGCAGTGGCTGCTTTAAGCCTTTATAAGCCCCCTGTGATTATAATCGATATGGGGACTGCTACCACAATAGAGGTTGTGGACAAAAATAAAAACTATATAGGCGGCTGTATCTGCCCCGGGGTTAAAACATCTCTTGACGCACTTTCGGGAAAGACGGCTCAGCTGCCCTACATCAGCCTTTCAGACCCCAAAAATCCCATAGGCAAAAATACAATTGACTGTATGCGAAGCGGAATAATTTACGGCTCGGCGGCTATGATTGACGGACTTATAGATTATTTTGAAGAAGAGTTAGGTTCAAAAACACAGCGTGTAGCTACAGGGGGCATATCCTCTAAAATAATACCCTACTGCAAGAACAAAATAGATGTGTGTGAAAATCTTCTTATGCAGGGGCTTTTTACGATTTATAAAAAGAATAAAAAATGACCGGAGTGTAAATATGATTTACGGAATAGGCACAGACATAGTTAAGGTGGAAAGAATTGAAAATGCAAAGGAAAGCGTTTTCGAAAGAATATATACGGAAAGAGAACGTAAGGAGCTTAAGGAAAACCCTCAGCGTCTGGCTGGGAATTTCGCCGCAAAGGAGGCTGTTGTTAAGGCTTTGGGAACAGGCTTTAGAGAGATAGCTCCCATAGACATTGAAATTTTGAGAAATTCCGAGGGAAAGCCCTATGCTGTTTTAAACAACAGTGCCGAAAAATTTAACTTTCTGACAATTCACGTTTCAATTACTCACGAAAAGGACTATGCTATTGCCTTTGCCGTAGCTGAAAGGAGGGAAAATAATTGATTGTTTTAACTAATTCTCAAATGAAGGAAGCGGAGCAGAAGGCAATGACCGATTTCGGCATAAGCTCCCTCATACTTATGGAAAACGCCGCATTGAACGTTGTTAATTATATTGAAGAAAATTTTAATAAGAAAACGAAAATTGCCGCTGTCTGCGGAAAGGGCAACAACGGCGGCGACGGCTTCGCCATAGCAAGAGGTCTTTTTTCGAGGGGATTTCAGGTTTCCGTTTTTGTCTGCGGTGATATGGAGAAGGCAACTCCCGACTGCAAAACCAATTATGAAACGGTGAAAAAACTGGGTATACCTTTTTCGGATAACTTAAAAGAAGCTGTTTTAGAAGCGGACATAACAATCGACGCCGTTATAGGAACAGGCTTGACAAAGACTTTGAGAGCCGATACGGCGGAAATCGTAAGCTGCATTAATGCTTATTCTAAATATACAATAGCCGTTGACTGCCCTACGGGCATAAACTCCGACAGCGGAGAGGTTTTGGGCACGGCGGTAAAGGCTGATTTGACATACACATTCCATTCACCAAAAAAGGGCTTGCTTTTTTACCCCGCAAGGGAGTATATTGGTGAGCTTAAAGTCGGGTCAATAGGCACCCCTGTTCTTAAAAGCGAAAATGCTCCTTATATAAATACTCTGACAGATGAAGAAGCTGCCGAAATGCTTCCCAAAAGACTTTCATCATCGAATAAAGGCACATACGGAAGAGTTATAGCATTTTCAGGCTGTGACGAAATGACAGGAGCGGCGGTTTTAAACCTTAAAGCAGCTTATAAATCGGGAGCCGGGCTTGCCTGCGGAATTGCCACCGAGAAATGTGTTGATGTTATTCATTCAAGCCTGACAGAAGCGGTGACGAAAATCGCTCCCAATGAAAAAGGCTTTTTAACCCCTAAAGCCTTGGAGACCGCAAAGCCTCTTTTAAATGAAAAAGCCGTAATTACAGCCGGGTCGGGGTTGGGAGTTACTCCCTTAACAAAGGCTCTTATAAAGGCACTTGTAAACACTGTAGAAACAACTCTT
This sequence comes from Eubacterium sp., assembly GCA_020859645.1. Classification (GTDB taxonomy): domain Bacteria; phylum Bacillota; class Clostridia; order Lachnospirales; family CAG-274; genus JAJQCI01. The sequence continues at coordinate 4,936 of JAJBVU010000050.1, forward strand.
ATAATAGACGCCGACGGTATAAACTGCCTTGCAGATATGAGGGAAGAGCTTAAAAACACAAAAGCCCATATTATTTTAACTCCCCATATTAAGGAAATGAGCCGTTTATGCGGCAAAACAACAGAAGAGATTAAAGCCGACCCCATAGGCATTGCTCTTTCATTTGCTGAGGAATACGGAGTAACGGTTATGCTTAAGGACGCTGTAACTGTTATTGCTTCACCGGGCGGAAAAGTGACTGTAAATATAACAGGAACGGCGGCTATGTCTAAGGGAGGAACAGGAGATGTTCTTGCAGGACTTACGGCAGGTCTTTCCGCACAGGGCTTAAGCCCACACAACGCTGCTTCACTGGCTGCATATATAAACGGAAAAGCCGGAGAAATGGGAGAGGAAGAAAAAGGCTCTTACGGCTTAAGGGCTTCGGATTTATGTGAATACATTCCGAAAATAATGGAAAAGCTTAAGTGATGATTTTTAACCTAAATTTAATACAAGATTAATAGGGATATAAAAAG
>JAJBVU010000151.1 GCA_020859645.1 Eubacterium sp.
CTCTTCCGCTTGATTTTTCCGCCGCAGTAGCTAAAATTATTTTTTATTTTGAATTATTCATTATTTCCCCAAGCAAAATTCCGAAAATATCTTATCTATAACATCTTCTTCAAGGCTTTCGCCTAAAATTTCACCTAAAGAGGTATAAGCGTCTGTTAAATCCATAGACAGAAAGTCCTGAGGAAAGCCCCCTTCGGCAGTGGCAATTACGTTTTCAAGAGACTTTTCGGCGGCTCTCAGGGAGCTTAAATTTCTCTCGCTTAAAACAGCCGTTTCATCGCTTATATTGACCTCTCCCCCTAAAAACATAGCCTTAAGCCTTTCGAAAACATCGTCAAGCCCCATATCCTCTTTAACCGAAGCGTTAATCGTGTTTTCTTCACCTATATAGCTTATAACCTCGTTTTCAATGCCTGCGCTGCCCAAATCGCTTTTATTTATAATTGCAATAGCCTTTCTTCCTTTGGCATATTCCAAAATCTTAATATCCGTTTCGTCAAGTGCCTTTGAGCCGTCAAGCATTATAAAAATAACGTCTGCGCTGTCGGCATATTCAAATGACTTGTCAACGCCTATTTTTTCAATAACGTCTCCTGTCTGCCTTATTCCGGCAGTGTCCGTTATATTAACGGGTATGCCCTTTATGTTTACGCTTTCTCTTAAGGCGTCTCTTGTGGTTCCGGCAATATCGGTAACGATAGCTCTGTCCTCATCTAAAATATAGTTTAAGAATGAGCTTTTGCCTACGTTGGGCTTTCCCAAAATAACGGCATTTATGCCTGCTGTTATAATTTTGCCGTAGGCTGCGCCTTCGATAAGCCCTCTGACTTCCGAAAGAGCCTTTTTGGCTGATTCCTCAGCAGCGGCGGTTGTTACCTCTTCTTCATCGTGTTCGGGATATTCTATTGCCGCTTCGATAGTCGCTTCTGTCAGCAAAATGCTTTCTCTTATTTTGCGGATTTTTTCCGAAAGTCTGCCCCCAAGCTTTGAAAGAGCCGCTTTTTTGGAAGCGTCAGTTTTAGCGGAAATTATATCCGCTACGGCTTCAGCCTGTGCAAGGTCTATTCTTCCGTTTAAAAATGCCCTTTTTGTAAATTCTCCCCCTTCGGCAAGCCTTGCCCCTGATTTAAGACAGGCTCTTAAAACCCCCGAAACAGCCGCAGTTCCCCCGTGGCAGTTTATTTCAACAACGTCCTCTTTCGTATAGGTTTTGGGGGCTTTCATAAGGCTCACCAAAACCTCGTCAACAACTGAACCGTCCTGAACAATGTTTCCGTAGGTGATTGTATGAGACTTTATTTCTTCAACGGGCTTTCCGCTTTTTGGTATGAAAATTTTTTTGAGTACAGTAACGGCTTCAGAGCCGCTTAATCTGACTATTCCGATACCGCCGCTGCCTAAGGGGGTTGAAATTGCCGCTATAGTATCGTCTAAATTAACCTTTAAATTCATTTTTTTATGACACCTCTCGGTCAGTACTTCTCTACATTCACCTTATGAACCCGGCATTCAAGTCCCAAATTCTTCTTACAAATAGCATTAAACTGCTTACAGTTATCACTGCAGTAGAAAATATGACTGCCTTCCGTTTCTTCACCTGTCATAGAAAGTCTTTCAAGACAGCTTTTCATACTTCGGGCTGTTTCCATAGCCGGGTCTACAATATGAACCTCATCGCCCATAAATTCGCCTATTGTCTTTTTAAGCATAGGGTAGTGGGTACAGCCCAAAATCAGTGTATCTATGTTCTTTTCCTTAAGCTCCTGTAAATATGTTTTTACCGTAAGCCTTGCAATATCATTTTCCGTGAAGCCCTCTTCCGCCAGGGGAACAAACAGAGGGCACGCCTTTTGAAAAACCTTAATGCTGCTGTCCTTGGCTTTAATTCCGTTTTCATAGGCTCCGCTGTTTATGGTGGCCTGAGTGCCTATGACCCCTACTCTGCCGTTTTTCGTAGCGGCAAGACAGCTTTCCACCCCGGGGCCTACAACCTCTGTTATAGGCAGGTCAAACTCAGCCCTTAAGGTCTCAAAGCAGTTTGAGCTGACGGTGTTGCAGGCGATTATAACGGCTTTAACATCGTTTTTAATCAAAAATCTCATTATCTGTCGGGAAAACTCCGTAACCGTCTCCTTAGACTTAGACCCGTAGGGAACTCTTGCGGTGTCTCCGAAATAAATTGTGTCTTCATTGGGAAGTGCTTTTATAACCTGCTTAACAACGGTCAGTCCCCCCACTCCCGAATCAAAAATCCCTATGGGGCGCTTATCCATAATTATCTCTCCTTACCGCAAAGAGCCGTTTCAATAAGCCTGTCAATAAGCTCCGGTGTATCTATGCCCCTGTCTTTGAAAAGCATAGGGTACATACTTATAGATGTAAAACCCGGCAGTGTGTTAATCTCGTTGAAAATAACCTCTCCGCCTTCCTTAACGAAAAAATCTACCCTCGAAAGACCCTTGCAGTCAAGGGCTTTATAGATAATTCCCGCATATTCTCTTATTTTTTCCCTTGTCTCTTCGGGCAAGTCAGCCGGAATAACTGTTTTCGACTCGGCATTGTTATATTTTGCATCATATGAATAAAACTCTTCAGCCGCCAAAACCTCGCCTACGCCGCTTATTTGAATTTCGTCATTTCCCAAAACGGCAGTTTCAACTTCACGTCCCGAAATAAATTCTTCTATAATAATAGTTTTGTCATTTTCAGCCGCAAGCAAAATTCCGTCCTTGGCTTCCTCTCTGTTATGAGCTTTTGAAACGCCTACGGAAGAACCGGCTCTTGAAGGCTTTATAAAACAGGGAAAGCCTAATTTTTCTTCAATTTCCGAAAGAGCCTGTTCCATATCAAAATTATTTTTGTGAAGAGCAATATGCTTTGCCTGGGGAACTCCGGCATTGCCAACAATTATTTTTGTGTATTCCTTATCCATTGAAACAGCGGAGCTTAACACGCCGCAGCCCACGTAGGGTATGCCTGACATTTCAAACAGCCCCTGAATGGTTCCGTCCTCGCCGCCTTTTCCGTGCAATACAGGGAAAATCACGTCAACGGGTATGCTCTTAAGCTTGTCGCCTACAATTCTGAAAAGCCCTCTGTGTTCAGTGCTTGGGCTTAAAATACAGGTGGCGGCGTAGCTTTCCCAGTTGCCCTCCGTAATATTGTCTATAGAGCCGTCATAAAGCTTCCATTCGCCTTTTTTTGTTATATAAACGGGAATATATCTGTATTTATCCTGCGGCATATTCCTCATAATCGCAGCAGCAGAAATTTTAGAGACCTCATGCTCGGAGCTTATACCTCCGAAAATGACAGCCACAACCTTCTTGCTCATTAAACATCCCTCTTTTCTTTTCTATATAATAACCGCTTTAACTGACATTGTCAATAAAAATTCTCAACAGTTCAGCCAACTGATTTAACAATCCATTATATGCTAATTAAGGTCTATCTTCTAATTTTTTTATACAATTATTTTCTCAAGACTTGAAATCCAAAGCTTAACACAGGCGTCGCTTGGCATTCTCCAGTCACCTCTGGGGCTTAAGGAAACAGAACCGACTTTAGGCCCGTCGGGAACTGCGGAACGCTTATACTGCTGAGCGAAAAATCTGTAATAAAACTTTTTAAGCCATTTAAGGATAGTTTTTTCATCATACTTACCCTTAAAAGCCGCATTAGCCAAATAAAATATTTTTTCGGGAGGAAAGCCCGTTCTCATCATACAGTAAAGGAAGAAATCGTGCAGCTCATAGGGCCCTACAATGTCCTCGGTTACCTGTGAAATTGCTCCTGCTTCGTCGGGAGGAAGAAGCTCAGGGGAAACAGGTGTATCCAAAATGTCATAAAGAATTTCCTTAAGCCTGCCTCCGCCGAAATCCGCAAAATATTTTATAAGGTATCTTATAAGGGTTTTGGGTATGGAGCAGTTTACGTTATACATTGACATATGGTCGCCGTTATATGTGGCAAAGCCCAAAGCAAGCTCCGACAAGTCCCCTGTTCCTATAACAAATCCTCCGTAACGTGAAGCCAAATCCATTAAAACCTGAGTTCTCTCTCTTGCCTGTGAGTTTTCATAGGTTAAGTCATGAACCGCTTCGTTGTGACCTATGTCTTTAAAATGCTGTCTTACGGCGTCGGCTATTTTAATTTCTTCAAAGCTTGTGCCTAAAACCTCGCAAAGCCCTGTGGCGTTGCTTCTGGTTCTTTCGGAAGTGCCGAAACAGGGCATACTGACTGTGTGAATACCCTTTACGTCAAGTCCCGCAAGGCGAAAGGCTTCAGCCGCAATAAGCAAGGCGTGGGTTGAATCAAGACCGCCGGAAACACCTATAACAACATCCTTAACTCCTACGTGAAGAAGTCTCTTTTTAAGCCCGGCTGCCTGAACGGCTATAATCTCACGGCATCTTTCCTCACGCTTGTCCTCGTCACTCGGTACAAAGGGAGCAGGGTCGATTTCTCTTAAAAGGTCGTTGTTTTCAGCCCAAATATAGGGAAAGGTTATATATTCATAGCCCTCTCTTGAAGTCTCAAAGCTTGTATTTCTCCGTCTTTCACAGTCTATAAGACCTAAATCCAAATCGCAGACTGTCATATTGTCACTGTCAAAAAGTCTGCTTTCGGCTAAAAGTCTGCCGTTTTCGCAGATAAGTCTGTGACCTGAATAAACCACGTCTGTAGTTGACTCTCCTTCACCGGCACAGCTGTAAACATAGCCGGCAATAAGCCTTGCGGACTGGTTTTTCACAAGATCACGCCTGTAGGCGGCTTTGCCTGTTATTTCGTTTCCGGCAGATGGGTTGAAGATAACAGACGCTCCAGCAAGAGCATGATAAGACGAAGGGGGAACGCAAGCCCACAAATCCTCGCAAATTTCCACCGCAAAGGCTCCCTCTTCAAAGCCCTCGGGCATAAAAACAAGCCTTGTGCCGAAAGGCACCTTTTCACCTCTCAGGTCTATTACAGTGTTTTCCTTAGGCGCAGTCTCAAAATATCTCTTTTCGTAAAATTCGTTATAATTGGGTATGAAGGTTTTGGGGACTATGCCCAAAATTTCGCCGTCATAAATAACAGCCGCTGTGTTATAGAGCTTTCCCAAAACAGACAGGGGCAGACCCACCACGAAAACAGGGGTCATTCCTCTGCTTTTTTCCTTTATTTCAAAAAGACCGTCCACAGCGCCCTCAAGCAGTGTTTTTTGTAGGAATAAGTCTCCGCAGCTGTAGCCCGTTATGCACATTTCGGGAAAGACTGCTCCGAAAACGCCTTTTCTGTCCGCTTCTTCCATTAATTCAGTTATTTTTTCTACATTATAGTAAACCTCCGCTACCTTTACCTCCGGGCAAAGGGCGGCGCACCTAACATATCCGAATTTCATATAGATACCTCTCAAAGCTTGATTTCAAAATTTAATAGTATTAAAGGCATTATAC
>JAJBVU010000204.1 GCA_020859645.1 Eubacterium sp.
CTTTAAGCTATGACGGATAAGCACAGTGTTTTAAAGAATATACAGGATAATGACCTTAAAATGTTTTTGGCTAAGGGTCTTGACAAAGCTGTTATGGCTCAAAAGCGGCAAATTCCCTGTTTTACGGAATTTGCGGAGCCTGTGAGAGTTGAGAAGCTCAGAGAGCTTTTAAAGAAGGAACAGGGGCTCAAGGTCAGAATATGGGGCGGCTATGAGGGGGCTGAACGGCTTATGGCAGGGTTTTATCCCGAATACGCCGAAGAGGAGCCCTTTCCCATATGCGCCGTTAAAATTGAATATAACGCCAAATACTCAAAGGGCTTAAGCCACAGAGATTTTTTGGGTTCCGTTTTGGGGCTTGGAATCGAACGGGGCAAAACAGGGGACATTATCCCATCAGAGGGCTTTGCTCTTGTTATGTGCTGCACTGACGTTGCTGACTTTATTTCAGCCAATCTTGAAAAGGTAGGCAGAACCGCCGTTCGGTGCAAAACCGTTTCAGATTATGAGAGCTTAATTGCGGCTCCCGAGGTTAAAGAGGCTGTTAAAACCTTTGCGTCTTTAAGGCTTGACGCTGTTTTGGCAGGGGCGTTTAATATTTCACGTTCCGCCGCTAATGAAGCGGTCAAAAGCGGCAGGGTTTTTGTAAACAGACTGCCTGTTGAAAACCCGTCGAAAAAGACAGACTGCGGCGATATTATAACCCTTAGAGGAAAGGGCAGAATAAAGCTGCTTGAGGTTTTGGGCAGCACTAAAAAGGATAAATTAGTTGTTAAGTTTCAAAGCTTTAATTAGAAATTAGGAGGGAAATGTTTTGCTTACACCTATTGATATAGAAACCGCCGAATTTAAAAAGGTTGCTTTGGGCTATGCCCCTGACGCAGTAGACGAATTTTTGAATAAGGTTATTGAAGAATTTGAAAGACTTTATAAGGAAAACTCTTCCCTTAAGGATAAGCTTAAAAACACCGAAGAAGCACTGGAGCATTATAAGTCTTTGGAGGACTCTATTAAAAGCTCAATTGTGCTTGCGGAAAAGGCTTCATCTACAGCTAAGAGAAACGCTGCGGAACAGGCTGCAAACATAATTAAAGCGGCTCAGATTAAAGCCGATGAAAGGCTTGTTGAAGCCGCAAATGAAAAGGCAAGGCTTGAAAGCGAAATTGCACAGCTTAAAGGCAGATATGCTATTCTCACCTCCGGCATAAGGGGGCTTATAAATGCCGAGCTTGAATACATAGATAAAAGCGAAGAGCTTTTGAACAGTGTGACAGCTGATAAAAAAGACGATAAATAACAGAATAATAAATAAAAGAAAGGCTGCCGAAAAGCAGCCTTTTTCAATGCATTTTAATATTGTCTGATAATAAGTTTACTGATAAGGAAATTGCCCCACCTCTCCGTCACACTACGTGTGCCAAGTCCACAATTTATTGTGGTAAAAATAATTCTTTTGAGGACGGCTTAAGTGCCGTCCTTATTTTATGTTTTAAACCTTTACTTTGCCGATGAAGCGGTAGTAGATTTCAACCGAGATTATCGAGTTTTCGTTATTGTCAGATGTTTCGTGAATAACGATTTTTTGAATAAGGTTGTTCAGAAGAACTTCGTTTAACTCGGTTATTTCTGTATACTGTTCCAACAGGTCAGCAAATTCTTTGGCTGATTTTGTTTGCTGTGCTTTATCGGCAAGATTACGTTGAATTTCGTTTAGCCGCTCTTTAAGGTTTGTTTCTTCCCTTTCGAGGTTTTGAGACATTACAGCATATCTTTCGGCTGAAATGCGTTTGAAAACCTTGTCCTCATACATACTTTGAATGATTTCACAGATTTCCGAAAGGCGCTTTTTTATTTTGTCCTGTTCCTTTTGGAATAGAACTTTTTCATCTGAACTTTGTTTGTCCGAAAAGCCTGCAAGGTGGTTTATATAGGCTTCTTTATTTGTATTCACAAAACAGATGTGGCGGTTTAAATCATTCAGCACAAGGTCATATATAACGCTGACACTGACTGAATGAGGAGTACACCACTCTTTACCGTAATGATTGTACCATGAACACATATATTTATGGTCTTTCTTTGAAGTAATATCTTTTTTATAAACAAAGTTTTTTCCGCATTCACCGCATTTAATTAAGCCCTTAAAAATGTTGTCGGGGTTGGGCTGTGCAAAAGGCTTTTTAACGCTTATTCGCTGCTGAACGGTTTCAAAATCTTCATAGCTTACAAGAGCTTCGTGAGTACCTGCAACCCTTATCCATTCGTTTTCCGAAAGCCTTATAAGCCGCTTATCTTTAAATGACTTTGTGGCGTACTTTCGGTTGACCATATCGCCTGTATATATAGGATTGCTGAGAATATTTTTTACACTTGTATTGCTCCAGGCATAGTGAAATTTTCTTGTTTCGGAAGAGTTTGTCACTCTTTCAGTATCACGCAGATATGCGTTTGGTGTGAGTATGTGCTCCTCTTTAAGAATATTCGCAATTTCACTGCAAGTCATACCCTCCAAAGCCATAGAAAACATACGCTTTACCGTAGGTGCGTTTTCGTTGGGTATAAGCTTGTGCTTGTCCTCCGGTGATTTTGCATAGCCGTATGGAGCGAAGTTGCCCATATATTCACCGTTAAGAGCTTTCGTTTTGATTGCGGAGCGGATTTTGCGGCTGATGACCTTTGCATACCATTCATTGATGATATTTTTGAACGGAGCAAAATCATTTTCACCGCTAACAGTATCAACATTGTCATTTACGGCAATAAATCGCACATCTCTTTGCGGAAAGAAAATTTCCGTATAATAGCCTGTCTGCAAATATTCTCGACCTAAACGTGACAGGTCTTTTACTATTACGGCTTCAACTCTGCCTGCTTCGATTTCGGAAACCATTCTCTTAAAACTCGGTCTTTCGAAATTTGTACCGCTCCAGCCGTCGTCAATGAAATATTCACAGTTGGTAAAGCCGTTCTCTTCCGCATAGCGTTTAAGCATTGCCTTTTGTGTCTGTATACTTGCACTGTCGCCGCTGTACTCGTCATCTCTGCTGAGCCTGCAATAAAGAGCTGTTATTTTATCAAATCGCTGTTTTTCCATTTGTGTTTGCCTTGTCCTTTCCAAACAGCAATTCAAGATTTAAGATTATTTTACCAATAATTTATGGTTTTGTAAAGGTCTTTTGAAATTGCTGTTTTATAATTTAATATTTTCGTTCGACAATATTTGGTAGATAAATTTTTTTAAATGTGATAAAATTAAATCTGTTAGAAACTGTCTGTAATAATTGAACTATAAAATACAGCAGAGAAAATTGCATTGTTTGAAATTTGTCCAAAAGTTGTGAAAATCTAAGCAGAGGAAAATGAGGAGGGATACCAAAATAAAACCGTTTTGCTTTAGTACAATTATGGAAAAATTCTTAGATGGTATGTCTGTAAATGAAAGCGGTAAAAAAATGAATCTTATAAACAATTTGTTTGTCGGATATATACAGGATAAGAAGATGTCAAACCTTAATTTCGACTTAGACCCGGGAAATATCAGCAGATGGTTTAGCGGCGAAGAAAGACCATCGCCTGCTATTGCAGATTTCTATAAAAACAAGGGTGATTTAGCATATGACATTCAAAATAAGGTTTTTCCGCTTCTTGTTGACAAGGATAAAGTTGTTGAAGAACTATATGATTTACTTGTAAAAGATAAATGGCTTTCGGAAAGTAAAAAGGCAGAAGTTTCGGCTGGTTACCCTTATAGTGATGATGAAGAAGAAAAAGCTAACTTTATGGGAAGAGCGGTGTTTTTAAGTTTACAGATGGGAAAGCTTTTGTTTGATCCTAAAACCGGACAGCCTATCGATTACAGTGAAAAATCGCCCAACCCCGAGGACTATCTTCGTAATAACGTTGTTCCGAAACCACAGAGAAATTTCTGCGGCAGAGAGAAAGAGTTGCAGGAAGTCCACGCTATGCTTGAAAGTGAGAGTAAAATATTCATTAAGGGTATAGCGGGAATTGGCAAAAGTGAGTTTGTGAAAGCTTGAAAGAAGATGTGTTGGTTATTGTCGATAATTTTGATATTGCTCCGTCAGATGAGGAATTTCTTGATGAAATGTTGGAAAGCTACAGATGTAAAATCTTATTCACAACAAGAAGCGATTTTGATAAAGATTTTTATACAAGCTATACATTAAGAGAAATGCCGCAAACGGTGCTTTTTAATTTAGTTTCCAAAATCTACAGTAAAGCAGAAAATTATAAAGATACTGTAATGCAGATTATAGATGAGGTGAATAATCATACACTTTGTGTTGAGCTTGCCGCAAGGCTTATGGGAAAAGCCAGAAGATCTCTGACCCCCGATGAACTTTTAAGTTACCTTCGTTCAGATTATGGCGTTATGAAGTCTCAAAGGCTTGTCAATCTTAAGAAAGACGGCAAGACCGAATCAAAAACTTATTACAGTCATATCCATAAACTTATTTCGTTGGCTGAACTTTCGGAGAAGGACAAATATATAATGCAAAATATGGCGTTAGTTCCTTATGAGGGTATAAATTTTAATTCCTTTTCCAACTGGCTGACATCTGCCGAAATAGATGACCGAAAACAGTTTAATATTTTAATTGCAAGCAAATCTGTCATAAAAACGATGAAATCACAACTAATGATATTGGGGCTTATAAAGCTATAGAAAAAGCTGCACAAGGGAAATATGACAGTTAGGGAAATGCTGAAAAATTCAAAACAAAAAAATGATTTTTGATAAAATTATTTTTTGTTGCCTCAAATCAGCATTTTCCAGTCTGTTAAATATTGTTACCGCCGTAATCACAGCTAAAGAACAAGCTAAATCTCAAAGCGAATTTATCTCTTTGCTTGAACAGCAAGGTATTAAAACCACTTGGCAGGACGACCGCAAATACATAACATTTTCTGACTATGAAAATCACAAGGTCAGAAACAAAAAATTATCAGAAACATTTAAAATAAAATTAGGAAAGGAGATGTTATTAGATGAATTTAAGTCAAATTATGAAAGAGAAGCTGCCGGCACAGTGCAAGCCTTTGGCTCAACCGAAAATGACATCGGAGGAAATAGAACAGACAGTCAGCAGCTTCGGCAGTATGACACAGGACGAAATATATCAGACAGTCAGTGGCTTGAACCCGACGGATATGAAGGAGATAATTTTGAAGCTGCAATTGACTGTCTCCGAAATGCAATCTCTCAATCTGAAAGCAAAATCGGAGCTGATGAAAGCAGGCGAGAAAATGTAACAGTTCAGCCAAATAATTCGCAAAACGTTTGCTCAGAACTTTTCCTTGCGGAAAAGCAGATGCCTTGATTTTTTCGTAGAAAAATTCAAGGTATCTGTCCGATATCTTTCGGATTCCATTCGCATCCTTCGCCGTTGCACGGCTCTGTTT
>JAJBVU010000278.1 GCA_020859645.1 Eubacterium sp.
AGTCAAGGGAGCAGACTGCCTTTTTAAAGGTAGCCTTGGACGATATAACCTTAGACGTTAAGAAGCAGGAAATGGTGGGGGTAATAGGCAAAAACGGCGCAGGGAAGTCAACTCTTATGAAACTTGTGGCGGGAATAACCTTCCCTACCTACGGCAGTGTTGAAACCGAGGGCAGAATAGGCTCTCTTATAAACTTAAGCGCAGGCTTCAACCCCGACTTCACAGGCAGAAAAAACCTTTATTACAAGGGTATGCTTATGGGTATGACCAATGAGGATATTGACAATATTTTAGACGATATTATCGACTTTGTGGACTTGGGCGAATATTTCGATCTGCCTTTCAGAATGTATTCCTCCGGTATGGGCGCAAGGCTGGGCTTTGCTCTTGCAGTATTTTCAAATCCGGATATTCTGATTGTAGACGAGGTTTTTTCAGTAGGCGACAAAAACTTTCAGGAAAAGTCAAAGGCTAAAACAATGGAGCTTTTCAACGCCGGGAAAACCGTCCTTTTTTCGTCCCACTCAGACGACCAGATAAGAAGCTTCTGCAACAGAGTGATTTATATTAAGGACGGAAAAATCGCTTTTAACGGCGACGTTGAAACAGGGCTTGAAATGTACAGCGAGGATGTTGCCAAACAGGGTAAGAAGAAGTGACAGTCACTGCTGAAAAAAGTTGTTGACAAAGGCTTAATGTTTGATTAAAATAAAATGAGTGTACATTTACCGCCTTTTAAAGGGAGTTAGAATATTTTTTGGGGCTTGGCGGTTATTTTTTTAGTAACAGTTCTGAGCAGACCTTTTACGAATTATTTGGCTGAACTGTAACGTTTTTAAGGAGGAAATTTTTAAATGAAAAGAAAAATTGCTTTGGTTATTGCTGCTGTTATGACAGTAAGTATGTTGGGCGGCTGCGGCGGCAGCAAGGGTTATGATTATACTGCAGGCAACGGCTCCTTCAGTATTACACTTCCCAGTGAGGATTGGGAAATTACATCCGAGGACGACGAGTCCGGCATGTATATATTCAGTCTCCCTGCTACAAGTGATTCCGCAGTAGACACAGGTCTTGACAGCGATGCTGTTATTCTCTACTTCAACTTAAGCGCAGAAACCGGCACCTTGGGCTATGACACAATCCCCACAACAGAAGAAGCTCTTGTTGAGTCCTTAGGCGATGAGCTTGATTATGAGGTTCTTGACTTCGAAGGCGATGAGGATGAAAACGGCGTTAAGTCAAACTACTACACAATTAAGTTTGTAGATGACACTATGGAAGGCTATATTGCTTCAAAGACAGTGGCAAATTCAGAAGAGGGCTATATTATTGCCGGTGAGGTTCTTTCAAGCGAAGAGGATTTGCTTGATGACGTAAAGAAGGCTATCGAATCTGTTGAAAAACACGAGACAACAGATACAGCCGGTACAGACAATACAGACAATTCGGATGATATAGATTTTATAGATGATACAGCAGATACAGACGAAACAGCAGCCGAATAAATCAAGCTGATTATTAGGCTTACAGTAACGAGGTTTTTACAAATTTTACGAAAAAATCGAGGTTTTTACTTGACAAAACCTAAGCTTTATAATATAATGGTTTTTGGAATGTGCGCTGGGGATAAGGAGGGCTTTAGTTATGACTGATAAAACAGGTTTAATTATTGATATAGGGGGCTTTCCCGCAGAGGGCATTTCAGAGCTCAGGCTCTCCGCCGATATTTCAATTCCCAAAAGCTATTGTGATGAAGAAAAGGCTTCGGTCACTGTTGTTGGGAAGCTTAAAAGAAACACCGAAGATGTTTTTACATTTGAGGGTTCTATACAGGCGGAGCTTATGCTTAAATGCGACTTATGTCTTGACAATTTTTTAAAAAGGCTTGAATTTCCTTTTGAAGGAATTTTTGAGAGGAACAGCGGCAGCGAAGAAAACTACAGCTTTTCGGGTGACAAAATCGACCTTGAAGAGGCTGTATATACCGAGCTTTTGCTTAACTTTCCTATGAAGAATGTTTGCAGAGAGGACTGTAAGGGGCTTTGCATTAAATGCGGAGCAAACCTTAACTACGGAGACTGCGGCTGTGATACATTTGAGGGAAACGAAGCGTTTCTCAAGCTGAAAGAAATGTTTAAGTAACAGTTCAGCCGTGTCTTTTGTTTTAGGATTTTTGCATATTTATATGCTTAAAATCTAAAAAAAAGACACGAGCGGAGCGCCAAATAATGAGTAAAAGTGAGCCGCAAAGCGGCGAAGGATGCGTAGCAGACCTTTTACGAATTATTTGTCTGAACTGTTACATTTTTTATCAATATACGTTTGCAAAATTATAGCCGCAGCCTGCATATCCACAGCCGCCTTTCGCTGTTTGCCGTTTACACCCAAATCAAACATAGCCCTTTCCGCCTGAACAGAGGTGAGCCTTTCGTCCTGAAGCTCCACCTTAACCTTTTTGAAGGTTCTCTTCAGTCTCTCTGCAAAGACAAGGGTTTTTTCACACCGTTCGGAAACAGTCCCGTCCATATTTTTTGGAAAACCCAAAACAATTATACCTATATTATGCTCCTTAATTAAATCGCCTATTCTGTGTACATTTGCCTTAAGGTTTTCTTCACGGTCACGTCTTAAGGTTTCAAGCCCAAGGGCAAGAGAGCTGCCCTCAGGGCATAAAGCAACACCTATGGTTTTAGAGCCGAAGTCAAGACCTAAAATATTCATTTCTTACCTATTGTCTTTTTAAGATATACGTCAACGATTTCTTCCAAAAGCTCGTCTCTTTCAAACTTGCTTATTAAGCTTCTTGCGTTGTTGTGACCTGTAATATAGGTAGGGTCTCCCGAAAGAATATAGCCCACTATCTGATTAACGGGGTCATAGCCTTTTTCTTTAAGTGCCTTATAAACCTGGGCAATAATATAGCTTACGTCCGAGTGTGAGCTTCTTTCCGTCTGAAAATCCAACTGTTGTGTTTCGCTAAGTCTTTTCATAAATAATCACCTCTTCAGCCTGACAATTTTCCGTTCGACAATTCACTGATTATATAATACACCATTCAGCCGAAAAAATCAACCGCTTATTTATTTATTATTAAATATTTAATAAATTATTAAGCTTTGCCGAAGCTTTCCGTACTCGACAAAGCCTCCCCTTGAGGGGAGGTGCCTACCGAAGGTAGGCGGAGAGGTGGAGCACTTTCCTTGCCAAGCACTAATAAACACTTACACAAGTTTCCCCCACATATTCCCCTCGTCAACCACACTCTCAAGCCTAACCTTCAAAGCCCTGTTTATTATATCTTCATCACTCTTAACATATACCCCAATATAATTAGATGTATGTCCTCTGTAAACTCCCTCTTCCGTCTCTTCCTCAAATAAAACCTCATAATCCTTCCCCAAAAGCCCGTTCAAAAACTCTTCGCCGTTTTTTCGAGAAAGCTCCAGAAGCATTTCAACCCTTTGCTGCTTCACTTTGGTTGAAATCTGCCCTTTCATTTTAGCTGCGGCAGTTCCCTCCTTAGGTGAATAGGGAAAAGCATGAATTTTGGCAATTTTACATTTTTCCGCAAAGTCAAGGCTCTCCCGAAAGTCCTCGTCCGTCTCTCCGGGAAAGCCCGCTATTATATCCGTTGTGACAGCGCAGTCGCTCCACAATCCCCTGAGCTTCTTAACCGCTTCAAAATATTCCTCTGAGGTATACCGCCTGTTCATAGCCTTAAGGGTTTTGTCGCAGCCGCTTTGCAAAGACAAATGAAAATGTCTGCAGACCTTTGGCAAGTCCTTAAGCTCCTTCAAAAATTCATCTGTTATAACAGTAGGCTCTACAGAAGAAAATCTTATTCTTTCAATCCCCTCAACCTCGGAAACGGCTTTCAGAACGTCCACAAGCCCTACGCCCTTAAGGTCACGTCCGTACGAAGCTATATGAATGCCCGTTAAAACAACCTCTTTAAAGCCCCTGCCGCTGAGCCTTTCCACCTCTGAAATTATATCGTCAAGGGGTCTGCTTCTTACAGGGCCTCTTGCAAAGGGAATAATACAGTAGGAGCAAAACCTGTCGCAGCCCTCCTGAATTTTAATATAGGCTCTTGTTCTGCCTTCAAGGCTGTCCACCGTCAGCCCCTCAAAGTCTCTCACCTTCATTATATTGCCTACGGCATAAAAAACTCCTTCTCCTCGGTAGCTTTCCGCAATATCCACAATTCTGCCCCTGTCGGCTGTTCCCAAAACTATATTTACCCCTTCGATTGAACCCACCTTCTGCGGTGAGGTCTGGCTGTAGCACCCTGCGGCAATTACCAACGCTTCCGGATTAAGCCTTTTTACACGCCTTATTGCCTGTCTCGATTTTTTATCCCCCACATTGGTAACAGTGCAGGTGTTTATAACATAAACGTCTGCCTTTTCATCTCCCCCTACTATTTCATAACCCCTTTTTTTGAAAAGCTCCGCCATAGCCTCGCTGTCATAAAAATTCACCTTGCATCCCAAGGTAATAAATGCTGCCTTTTTCATAAATACTTCACAACCTAAAATATGTTAATAATGAAGAAACCTCTTCTGTACTTATAGTACCACAAACGCAACATTAAAACAAGCATAAACATATTATCTATGCTTATGCTTTAAAATGATTTTCTGCTTATCCGTTTCAATAATGCCTTCGTTTTTGAGCTTTGTCAGTTCTCTTGAAAGAGAACACCTGTCAACACAGAGATAGCTTGCAATTTCATATCTGGACATTCCCAAGCTTAAAACATTTCCTCCGTGGAGAATACTCTGAATGTTGAAATATTCCAAAAGCTTTTCTCTGAGGTTGCTCTTAGTCAGAGCCGAAAGTCTCTCTTTCATGGCAATACTGTCTTCCGAAACAAGTCTAAGCATATTCTCGGTCACACGCTGATAGCCTGCGGTTCCCTTAGCCGAGCATTTCAAAAGCTTTCCGTAATTTATGTACGCACAGGTACATCCGTTATCTGTCACGATGTCAAAAATGCTGACTGCTCCTGCCGCTGCGGTGTCTATACCGAATACATCACCCTGTTTAAGGGTGCCGCTTTTGCCGATTCGTGCTTCGCCCCATGTAATTATTCCGCAGTCTTTAATGAAACTGCCGGATTTAACAAGAGTTTCACCGCTTTTATATTCCTTAACCTTAATACCGGTTTCTTCAATAATTTTCTCCGTATTCTCGGGGCTGACATTTCTGAAAAGCCCGCTTCTCACCAAAACATCTAAAAGCTCCATATCAAACATACTCCTATATCATTATTTTATTATAAATATTTCTGCGTGCCGCCACGCTTGAAAATCGGTCAGTTGTTCAAAACCCTTAATTTTTATGATAAGCTGTTTTTTGCAATCCGATTATTCATTCATAAAAATTTTTTATACATCTATATTATAA
>JAJBVU010000005.1 GCA_020859645.1 Eubacterium sp.
TAATGTAATATTGTGTCCCGTTGTGATCCCTCTGCTGCGCAGACTGAAATTCGGTCAGAATGTCAGAGACGATGGGCCGGAAACACACCTTGTTAAAGCAGGAACACCCACTATGGGGGGCATAATGATTCTTTTAAGCCTTCTTCTTTCGTCACTGTTTTTCATTAAGGGAAACTCCGACGGAATTATAGTTCTTTTTATGACACTGGGCTACGGGATTATAGGCTTTATCGACGACTATATTAAGGTGGTTAAAAAGCGTTCATTAGGGCTCAGGGCGTGGCAGAAAATAGTTTTGCAGCTTGTTGTAACGGGAATTTTCATTTATTACATATATAATTACACAGATATAGGAACAGCGGTTTATGTTCCCTTTATGAAGGGCTTCGAAATCGATTTGGGGGTTTTGTTTATACCCTTTGTAATTTTTGCGGTTTTGGGAACTGTCAACGCCGTTAATTTAACAGACGGTCTTGACGGGCTGGCAAGCGGAGTTACTGTATTGGTCACATTGTTTTTTATGTTTGCGGCGTTAAAGCTTTCAAGCGGCGTTCTGCCTATTGCCGGGGCTGCGGCAGGCTCTCTTTTGGGCTTTCTGCTGTTTAACTCCTACCCGGCTAAGGTTTTTATGGGCGACACGGGCTCACTTGCCTTAGGGGGATTTTTGGCGGCTGTTGCCGTACTTTTTAAGATGCCCCTGTTTTTGATTGTTGTAGGCATAATTTATGTTTTGGAAGCCCTTTCCGTTATTTTACAGGTTGGCTACTTTAAGCTGACCCACGGAAAGAGAATTTTCAAAATGGCGCCCCTTCACCACCACTTTGAAAAATGCGGCTGGAACGAAACAAAGGTCGTTGCGGTCTTTTATATAATAACTTCAATTGCCGTTTTGGTCGGCTTTTTGGCGGCTGACGGTATTTTCTGACGGAGGCAGGTTATGACAAATTATAAGGATAAAAAGGTGTTGGTCTGCGGCTGTGCAAGAAGCGGCATATCCGCCGCAAAGCTTTTGGTTAAAAAAGGCGCAGAGGTAACCCTTCAGGATAAAAAGACGGAAAAAGAGTTGGGTTTAAACCTTGATGAGCTTAAGGGAATAACTCTTTTCTTGGGCGAGAACCCCGATGATATTATAACAGGCTTTGACCTTGTGGTTTTAAGCCCGGGTATTCCGGCGAGCCTTCCCTTTATTTTAAAGGCTAAGGAAGCAGGCATTGAGGTGATTTCGGAAATAGAGCTTGCCTATACACTTTGCGAAGCACCTGTTGTTGCAATTACGGGTACAAACGGCAAAACCACAACAACAGCTCTTACAGGCGAGATTTTCTCTAAGAAATACAAGACAGAAACAGTAGGCAACATAGGTGTGCCCTTTTCGGAAAAGGTTTTAGGCTTAGGAGCAAATGACAGGGCGGTAATTGAAAACTCAAGCTTTCAGCTTGAAAACATAAAGACATATAAGCCTGTCTGCGCCGCTGTTTTAAACATAACCCCCGACCATTTGGACAGACACGGCACTGTCGAAAACTACACAAGGGTTAAGGAAAATGTTTTCAAGAATATGACCGAGGATAACTTCCTTATTTTAAACGCCGAGGACGAAGCAACCCTTAAAATGGCTGACAAGACAAAGGCGAAGGTTTACTTTTTCTCTTCGGAAAAGAAGGTTGAGGGCGTTTGGTCAGACGAAAAAAGCATTTACGTTAATATGTTGGGCTTGTCGGAAAAGCTCATTGACATTGACGAAATGAATATTTTGGGAAAGCACAATGTTGAAAACGCTATGGCGGCTGCGGCTTTGGGGCTTTGCGGCGGCGTTGAAATCGATTTAATAAGACAGACCTTAAGAGAGTTTAAGGCTGTTGAACACAGAATAGAATTTGTTGTTACAAAAAACGGCGTAGACTATTATAATGACAGCAAGGGAACAAACCCCGACGCAGCTATTAAAGCGGTTTATGCTATGAAAAAGCCCATTTGCCTTATAGGCGGCGGCTATGACAAACACTCGGACTACGCCGAGTGGGTAGCCACATTTAAGGGCAGAGTTAAATATTTGGCGCTTATAGGGGCAGTTAAGCTTGACATAAAAGCAGAATGCGACAGACAGGGCTTTTCAGACTATGAGCTTTTCGATACATTCGAAGAAGCCGTTTCAGCCTGTAAAAACAAGGCGGAAGAGGGAGACTGCGTTCTTTTGTCACCTGCCTGCGCAAGCTGGGATATGTTTAAGAGCTATGAGCAGAGAGGAGAAATCTTCAAAGACTTAGTCAGGAGTTGAATAATTTGGCAGACACAACCTTAACAAGACGGAGAACCACGGGAACATCATCGGGAACGTCATCAAGAGCTTCAAAATCGAATAATGATCAAAAAGGCGAAAGACTTATAATAGGCTCGGTGGATTTTATAATTCTGTTTGTAGTGCTTCTTCTTGTTATAATAGGTACTATAATGATTTTTTCCGCCAGCTATTATTCAGCAGGAAACAACGAAGCTTTTAACTATGACATTTATTACTTTTTGAAAAAGCATTTGACCTATCTTGCCGTTGGTATGATAGCTATGATTATTCTTGCAAACTATAATTATAAGGGGCTTAAGCCTTTTCTGCCTGTAGCTTACGGGGCTTCCCTTGTGTTTTTGGTGCTTGTTTTGATTTTCGGTACTGAAATAAACGGCGCAAAAAGATGGCTTTGGTTTTTTCAGCCCTCTGAGGTTGCAAAGCTTGCCCTTATACTTTTTCTGTCAAGCTATATAGATGAAAACAAAAACATTTTGACAACTCCAAAGGGATTTGTAAGATGTATTGCAATAGTGTGCGTTCCCACAGGCTTAATAGCTATCGAAAATCTTTCAACGGCTATAGTTACATTCGCCATAGGTATGGGTATTCTGTTTATAGGTACGCCCAACAAGAGATTTTTCCTTCCCTTTATTCCCTTAGGGGGGTTGGGGCTTTTGGCAGGTATTGCGGTGGCTTCGTTCAGACTTGAAAGAATAAAGGCATGGCTTAACCCCTTTGACTACGCCCAAGACACAGGCTATCAGGCTGTTCAGTCATTTTACGCCATAGCCTCCGGCGGTTTCTTGGGGCTGGGCTTAGGCCACAGCCGTCAAAAGCTGGGGTATATTCCCGAAGCACACAACGACATTATTTTCTCGATTTTGTGTGAGGAGCTTGGCTTTTTCGGAGCCGCTATTGTTATAATTCTTTTTATGATACTTATTTGGAGAGTTATAAGGGTGTCAATGCTTGCGGATACTGAGTTCGGGGTTCTTACAGCCGGAGGAATTATTGTTATGATAGGCATTCAGGTAATAATGAACATAGCCGTTGTTACCAATACCATGCCCAATACGGGTATTCCTCTTCCCTTTATAAGCTACGGCGGAACCTCACTTATAATAATGCTTATATCTATGGGCATAGTTCTCAATATTTCCAAATATCAAAAAGTTTAGACTTGATGAGGGAGTTTATTTCCGAATTTCAGAAAGTATAGACTTGACGGCTGACTTTTTGTAGGCTATAATTAAAAAAGTAAGTTTAAATGCAGTTAATAAACGAATGGAGTGAATAAAATGATTTTAACTTTAATTAGCGGCGATCTTAACGGAAGTCTTGCCGGTGCGGCTGAAGCAGCTACGGAAGCTGCCGCAGAGGCTGCCACAACAGCAAGCGGACAGGCGGCTCAAAGCTCGGGAGGCTTCGGTCCTATGTTTTGGATTATTTATATCGTAGGTCTTTGCCTTCTCTTCTATTTCTTTGCTATCAGACCCAATAAGAAGAGAGAAGCCGAAAGACAAGCTGTTAAAGAAAGCATTAAATTAGGTGACTGGGTTGTTACAACCGGCGGTCTTTACGGCAAGGTTGTAAACGTTTACGAAAGTGAATTTATGGTTGAGTTCGGTACAAACAAGAGCATAACCATTCCCGTAAGAAAAGAAGAAATTTTAGGCGTTAAAGAACCCAATCTTTCAAATGCTCCGGCTCCCGTATCAGCTGAAGAGGTTGCCGACGAGCCTAAAAAGAAAAAGAAATTCGGGCTGTTCTGATGCTTGATGCAGCGCTTTTGGGAACAGGCGGTATGATGCCCTTGCCCGACAGGTGGCTCACTTCCCTGCTTTTACGCCTAAACGGCAGAATGATTTTGTTGGACTGCGGCGAAGGCACTCAAATTACGGCAAAGCTTCTGGGCTGGGGCTTTAAAAATATAGATGTCATTCTTATAACCCATTTTCATGCAGACCATATTTCGGGCTTGCCGGGTATGCTTTTGGCAATAGGCAACTCCGACAGAACAGAGCCCTTGACCATAATAGGACCAAAGGGGCTTGAAAGGGTTGTGACGGGGTTAAGAACAATTGCACCTGAGCTTCCCTATGAGGTTATTCTTAAGGAAATCGATACTAACTTTTTCGAGACGGAGATTATAGGCTTAAAGGTTAAGGCGCTTAGGCTTAACCACAGAATAACCTGCTACGGCTATTCCTTTGAGCTGCCTCGAAAGGGCAAGTTTTCACCGGAAAGGGCTAAAGAAAACGATATACCCCTGAAATACTGGTCAAAGCTTCAGAAAGAGGACAGCGTTATTACCGATGAGGGTCGGCTTTTGACCTCCGATATGGTTTTAGGCCCTGACAGAAAGGGGCTTAAGCTTTGCTATACAACGGATACACGGCCTACAGCGGAAATTCCCGATTTCATAAGAGGAGCAGATCTGTTTATATGTGAAGGAATGTATTCAGACCCGGAAAAGCTTTCAAGCCTTAAGGAAAAGAAGCATATGCTTTTTTCGGAAGCGGCGAGCCTTGCCAAGGCAGGAGAGGTTAAGGAAATGTGGCTGACACATTACAGCCCTGCCCTTATGAACCCAAGAGCCGAAGTGGGAGAGGCAAGAAAAATCTTCCCCAACACAAAGGCGGCTAAGGACAGGTTTCATACCACACTGAAATTCATTGACGAATAACTTTGGGAGTGCTGTACTCTGCGGCACTCCCATTTTTGAAATTTTTACTTAATTTTATTTTTTTATAAACATTGAAACAGGTAAAACGTATATATATGTAAGGCGGTGAACAAATGACCGAACAAATACCCGATACATTCGAAAACAAAACGGATATTCAGATTGTCAATTCTGTTTTAAGCGGCAGAAAGGATGATTTTTCCGAGATTATAAGACGCTATAAAAGTCTTGTTTTTTCGGTTATTCACCGTATGACAAACGATCCTCACGAGGCTGACGATATAGCCCAGGAGGTCTTTATAAAGATATATAAAAATTTGAATAAATATAACCAGGAGTTCAAGTTTGCTACGGGGGTTAAAAGAATTACCGCAAACCATATTAATGCCTTAAGACGGAACAAGCGGCAGAAAACA
>JAJBVU010000208.1:0-4344 GCA_020859645.1 Eubacterium sp.
GGTCAGGGCAGCGAGACAGACGGTCTTGAAGAAAAGGCTCTTGCTCAGGGTGCTTCAAAGCTTTACATACTTGACGTAAGAGAAGAATTTATAACAGACTATATCTATCCTATGGTTAAGTGCGGAGCTGTATATGAAGATAAATACCTTCTCGGCACATCTATCGCCAGACCTCTTATAGGCAAAAAGCTTGTAGAGGTTGCCCTTAAAGAGGGCGCAGACGCTATCTGCCACGGCGCAACAGGCAAGGGCAACGACCAAATCAGATTTGAGCTTGCCATAAAGGCTTTAGCTCCCGAAATCAAGGTTATTGCTCCTTGGAGAACATGGGACATTACTTCGAGAGAGGAAGAGCTTGAATACCTTGCAAAGAGGGGACTTCCTGTTCCTATGACAAAGGAACAGAGCTATTCAAGAGACCGTAACCTTTGGCATATCAGCCACGAAGGTCTTGACCTTGAAGACCCTGCCAACGAACCCGACTTTAAAAAGCTTCTTACATTAGGCGTCAGCCCCGAAGAAGCTCCCGACGAGCCTACATATGTTGAAATAGGCTTCGAAAAGGGTATTCCCGTTACACTTGACGGAAAAGAGGTTGAACCCATTGAGCTTATGGACAAGCTTAACGAAATGGGCGGAAAGAACGGCGTAGGTATCTGCGATTTGGTTGAAAACAGATGTGTAGGTATGAAGTCAAGAGGGGTTTATGAAACACCCGGCGGATCTATTCTCTATGCAGCACACAGAGATTTGGAATATCTCTGCCTTGACAAGCAGACCACAGCCTTTAAGGAAATTATAAGAACAAAATATACCGAGCTTTTATATTCAGGTGAGTGGTTTACTCCTCTTATGGAAGCTTTACAGGCATTTGTGGATAAAACACAGGAAACAGTTACAGGTACTGCAAGACTTAAGCTTTACAAGGGCAACATAATCTCCGCAGGCGTTAAGTCGCCCAACAGCCTTTACAATGCAGAGCTTGCAAGCTTTACAACAGGCGAGCTTTATTCTCATAAGGACGCAGAAGGCTTCATTAACCTTTTCGGACTTCCTCTTAAGGTCAGAGCTATGATGGGTCTTAATAAGCAGTATCTTAAATAATAGATTAATATAACCGATTAATTTACGGCAAATAAGGGGTGTCATTAGACGCCCCTTTCTTTGAAAGGAGAACCTTATATGAAAAAACTGTCTAACGGAAGGCTTAAGGCGGAAGCTGACAGCTTTACGGATCACTTTCATTCTTCCATATCCTTCGACAGCAGAATGTATAAAGAGGATATTACGGGGAGTATTGCTCACGCAAGAATGCTGGGGAGACAGGGGATTATCCCCGAAAAGGAGTCTCTCATTATAATTTCAGCCCTTGAAGATATTTTAATGGATATTGAAAGCGGAAAGGTCACATTCGACGAAAAGGCTGAGGATATTCATATGAATGTAGAGACTATTCTCATTGATCGAATAGGCTCAGTAGGCAAAAAGCTTCACACAGGCAGAAGCCGCAACGACCAGGTCGCCCTTGACATAAGAATGTATCTTAAGGAACAGGCTGCCGACATAAAAGGGCTTCTTTTAAAGCTTTTAACAACCCTTAACAATATAGCAAGGGACAATACGGAAACGATTATGCCGGGCTTCACTCATTTGCAGAATGCCCAGCCTGTTACATTTGCCCACCATATGCTTGCTTATTTTGAAATGTTCTTAAGAGATGACGAAAGACTTTCGGACTGCTTAAAAAGGGTCAATGTAATGCCTTTGGGTTCCTGTGCTTTGGCGGCTACGACATACAGACTTGACAGAGATATGGTTGCACGTGAGCTTGGCTTCGACGGTATTACGAGAAACAGCTTAGACGGCGTTTCAGACAGAGACTTTGCCTGTGAGCTTTTGTTCTGTCTGTCTCTTATAATGATGCATTTAAGCCGTTTCTGCGAAGAGCTTGTTTTGTGGAGTTCGCAGCAGTTTAAGTTTATAGAAATTTCAGACGCATACGCAACAGGCAGTTCAATTATGCCCCAAAAGAAAAATCCCGATATGGCGGAGCTTATAAGAGGAAAGACAGGCAGAGTTTACGGCGAGCTTATTGCCCTTTTGACAACCCTTAAGGGTCTGCCCCTTGCCTATAACAAGGATATGCAGGAGGATAAGGAAGGTGTATTTGACGCAGTTGACACTGTTAAAATGTGTCTGCCTGTTTTTACCAATATGATTGCCACAATGACCGTTAATAAGGAATATATGCTTGCTTCCGCACGTCTCGGCTTTATGAATGCCACAGACTGCGCAGACTGGCTTGTTCGCCACGGTGTACCCTTCAGAGATGCCCACGGAATTTCAGGTCAGCTTGTAATGTACTGCATAGAAAAGGGAAAGAGCCTTGAAGAACTGACCTTAGATGAATTTAAGGCGGTCAGCCCTGTTTTTGTGGAAAGCATTTATGACGATATTGATCTTAAAAGCTGTGTAAACAGAAGAACCGTTAAGGGCGGCCCGGCTAAGGAATGTGTTGATAAGGTAATTGAAGAAAATGACAGGCTTTTAAAGGAGATGATGTCTTGATGGGAAAGGTTATTGAACAGGGAACTGTAATCGGCTGTAATGAGATTTCATCGGGCATTTTCGACTTGAGAATAAGCCTTCCCCAAATCTGCTCTTTGGCTAAATGCGGTCAGTTTGTGGAGGTCTACCCCGATAACGGAGTTAATCTTTTGCCCAGACCCATTAGCATTTGCGAGATTTCAGGCGAAAGTCTGCGCCTTATGTTTCAGGTCGTGGGAAAGGGTACAGAGCTTTTTTCAAAGCTTAAGACAGGGGATAAAATAAGGGTTTTAGGCCCCTGCGGAAACGGCTACCCCGAAATTAAAGCCGAAAAATATATTCTTGTCGGCGGCGGAATAGGCGTTCCTCCTCTTTTGGAGACAGCAAAAAAGCTTGCTTCCAAAGGAAGCATTTCCGTTTATCTGGGCTTCAGAAGCGGCAGTATCTTAACAGAGGAGTTTAAAAAGCTTACTCCCGAGGTTTATGTTGCTACCGATGACGGCTCAGAGGGCTTTAAGGGAAACGTAGTTCAGCTTATGGAAGAAAAGGGGGCTTTCGGCGATGTTATTTTTGCCTGCGGCCCTAAGATAATGCTTAAGTTTTTGTCGGAATACGGCTTAAAAAAAGGTATAGAAACCTATGTTTCTATGGAAGAAAGAATGGCTTGCGGAATAGGGGCTTGCGTTGGCTGCGTGCTTAAAATTAAGGACGGCAGCGGCTTTGTTAATAAAAAGGTCTGCAAGGACGGCCCCGTATTTAATTCGGAAGAGGTGATTTGGGAATGATCGATACAAGAGTCAAAATCGCAGGAGTTGAATTTAAAAACCCCGTAACCACAGCCTCCGGCACATTCGCAAGCGGCAGAGAATTTTCGGATTTTGTTGACCTTAATCAGCTTGGTGCAGTAACCGTTAAGGGCGTAGCCGCTGAGCCTTGGGCAGGAAACAATGCCCCCAGAATTGCCGAGGTTTACGGCGGAATGCTTAATTCTGTAGGGCTTCAAAACCCCGGTGTTGAATATTTCATTAAAGAGGATATTCCCTTTTTAAGGGGCTTTGACACTAAAATTATCGTTAATGTCTGCGGTCATACCATTGACCAGTATGTTCGCTGTGTGGAAAGGCTTGCAGAAGCGGATGTAGATATGCTTGAGCTTAATATTTCCTGCCCCAATGTTACAGAAGGGGGTATGGCTTTCGGCACAGACTGCAAAATGATAGAAAAGGTTGTTTCCGAGGTTAAAAAGAGGTCAAAACAGCCCCTTATAGTAAAAATGACACCTAATGTAACGGATATTACGGAAACAAGCAAGGCGGCAGAAGCAGCCGGAGCAGATGCTCTTTCTATGATTAATACCCTTACGGGAATGAAAATAGATATAAAGAAGAGAAAGCCGGTTCTCGCCAACTGTGTTGGGGGAATGAGCGGACCTGCCGTTAAGCCCGTAGCCGTAAGAATGGTTTGGCAAAGCGCCAAGGCAGTGAAAATTCCTATAATCGGTATGGGAGGAATAAGCTGCGGTGAGGACGCTATTGAATTTATAATGGCAGGGGCAACAATGGTTGCCGTAGGCACGGCAAACTTCTTTAATCCAAGAGCAACAGTTGATGTTGTTGAAGGAATTAAAAGCTTTATGGAGGATAACGGAGTTAGAGAGCTTTCAGAAATCAGAGGAATAATATAAGTTATCTTTCCGAAGCCTTGCGGGTTGCGCAGGGGGGGGGGGGGCCCCCAAAAAGGGGCGGGGTGGGGACCAGCTAGGGGGGGGCGCCCCCCCCCCCGGGGGGGGGGGGGGGG
>JAJBVU010000208.1:4354-5384 GCA_020859645.1 Eubacterium sp.
CCCCGCAAAAAACAACTTTCCTTCCCCGCCCCCTGGGGGGGGGCCCGGGGGGGCGCCCCCCCCACCGGGCGGCTTTGCCCCCCCTTTCTGGGGGCCCCCCCCCTGCCCGGGGGTCCGGGAGGGGGAGCCGCCCCTTCGGGGCGGACTCCCCCTCCCGTGGCAAGAAACATCTTTTGTTACCCGAAAATCTTTCTTTTGTTTGTTACAGTCTTTCGGTTGCGATAGGGTAGGGAACGGGGCGGCTCTGCCGCCCCGTTCCCTACCCTATCCCCCCGGCCCTGTTTACAGACCGCTCCTTTGGAGCGGTCTGTAAACAGGGGCTAAACAAGTCCTCTTATTCTATCCGAAATCTCTTCTCTTGTTACAGTATTTAATGCGGAAATATTGCATTTTAAGGCTTTTTCGTAGCAGCTTTTGGCTTCTTCCTTATTTCCTTCCTTTTCATATATAAGCCCCAAAAAGTAAAGACTATCGGGAAGATCCTTTATGGACAAGGCTTTCTGAAAATGAGCCTTTGCTTCGTTGAAATTGCCCTGTTTGTAACGAATTTGACCTAAATTATCCCAAGCCGGAGCGTGTTCGGAATTATCCTCCAAAGCCTTTTTAGTATATTCCTCTGCACTTTCAAGGTCATCTTTTAGAAAATACAAATATCCAAGAGTAGTATATGCATCTGTGCTTATATAATCATATTTTTTAAGCAGACCGCTGAGGGTTTCAATTGCCTTGTCAATTTCACCCATTACCCAGTAGCAGCTGCTTTTCGAAAGAATTATATATTTATCCATAAGAACCGAGCAGTTATATTTATCCGCAAGCTCAAAATATTTTAATGCCTCTTTGCCGTTTCCGTCCTGCAAAAGTCTCAGTGCATAAAGATAAAGAGCTTTAACGTGGTGAGTGCCTTTTTTAACTGCCTTGTCAAAATATTTATACGCCTTTTCAAAATGCCTTATTGTGTACCAATAATTACCTATAATTCCCAAAGTATATTTATAGAATATAAGTGCGTTTACAATCAGATACACGC
>JAJBVU010000120.1 GCA_020859645.1 Eubacterium sp.
TCGTGCCATGCAGGAACCGGTCTGTTTTTATAAAAATATTTAGGAGATATAAGATTTAAAAATTATTTACATTAAAAAATATTTTTTATTTCTTAAGCTCTGTCCACATTTGGTCATATATTTCGAGGGTGGCTGTATCGAGATTTTGTATGTATTCGCCCTTTGCTATAACCTCGGCAGGAGGATTTTTTGCTTCGTTTGATGCATATTCCTCGCCCATAAGCTCGACAGCCGCTGTATTGGGACACATATAGGGGAATTCAGCAAGAATTTCAGCCATATTTTCAGCATCAAGCATAAAGTTTATAAACTGCATTGCGCCGTCAACATTCTTTGCTCCCTTGGGTATTGCCCAGTTATCCATAAACAGATAAGCACCCTCGTCGGGATAAACTACTTCTATTGAAGGAACATCCTCCATAGCTAAGGCTACCTCCGCACTCCACATACAGCCTAATGAACATTCTCCCGAAATAAGGGCTGACTTGGGGCTGTCGGAATCATAAAGCTTAACATTGGGCTTAATCGAAAGCAGCTTATCCTTAATTTCGGAAAGCTCCGCTTCGTCGCTTGTGCTCATGCTGTAGCCTAAGCTTCTGGCGGTCAAGCCTATAACGGCTCTGAAATCGTCAAGAAGAACAACATTGTTTGCATATTCGCTGTTAAATAAATCGTCATAAGAAGTAATTTCGTCGGTTATTTGGTCTGTGTTTACTGCCATAGCCTCAACGCCGCCTAAATAGGGAATAGAATATTTGTTGCCCGGGTCATAAGAGGGGTCGAGATATTCGTCGCCTATGTTTGAAAGGTTTGTAAGAAGGCTTAAGTCAAGCTCTTCAAGCATTCCCTGTGAGGACATCTGCTCAACCATATAGTCGCTGGGCTGAATAATGTCAAATGCGCCTTCGTCCTCAGATTTTACCTTTGCAAGCATATCCTCGTTTGAAGAAAAGGTTGTGTGGTTTACCTTTATGCCTGTTTCCTCTTCGAATTTTGCAAAGGTGGCGTCGGGAATATATTCCGTCCAGGTATAAACATTGAGAGTACCGTTTGAGCCTGCAGTTTCAGAGCTGCCGCCGCAGCCTGTTAATGCAAAACAGTTTGCTGCCAAAACAGCAGCCGTTAAAGTAAATAAAGCCTTTTTCATAAAGATTTCCTCCTTTTTATCTGTCTTTTTTGAAAATGTTGCTTTGAGTTAATATAACAAGAATAATAGTGCCTATTAAAATCAGGGTTGAAAGTGCGTTTACGTCAGGAGCTACGCCGCTTTTAATTGACTCCATAACCTTAAGGGGAAATGTTTTAACCTGTCCGTTTGTAAAATAGCTTACTATAACATCGTCTATTGAAAGTGTAAAGGCTAACAATGCTCCTGCGCCAATTCCCGGGGCAAGAACGGGAAGGGTTATGTTTTTGAAGGTTGTTATTCTGTTTGCCCCTAAGTCCATACTTGCCTCTTCTATAGAATTGTCATAGCCCGAAAGCCTTGCCCTGACGTTGAAAATAACATAGGGAGTTGAAAAGGTTGTGTGCGCAAGAACAAGTGAGATCATTCCTCTTGGAATATGCACATTTGAAAACAAGGTCAAAAGAGATATGCCCAAGACAATTTCGGGAATAACAACAGGTATGTAAAGCAGACCGTCTATAACGTTTTTACCTCTGAATTTATATTTGTACATTCCCACTGCGGCAATTGTGCCTATGGCTGTAGCCAAAAGAGTGCTTATTAGGGCAACGGCAATTGTTGCTCCGAAAGAGCGTAATAGAGTGCTGTTGTCGAAAAGCTTTACATACCAGTCAAATGTAAAGCCCTTCCAGGTCAAATAAGGCTTTGAGGTTGTGGCGTTAAATGAATTGACCACTATTACCGAAATAGGCAAAAACAGGAAAATATACACAAGTCCGCAGAATATTATGCTTATGGCCTTCTTTAAAATTAATTTTGCTTTTCTGCTCATATTTTACACCCCCAGACTGTCCATATTTCCGCCTAATTTTTGATAAAGCTTTACCAAAAGTAAGGTTATGGCAATTAATATAATAGAAAGAGCCGAGCCTAAGGGCCAGTTGTTGCCGCTTTGGAACTGTCTCTCTATAAGGTTTCCTATAACGTCCGAGTTTCCTCCGCCTAAAATGTCTGAAACGAAGAAATAACCTAAGCTTGGAATAAAAACCATTATGCAGCCGGAAAAAATGCCGCTCATCGTCAGAGGAATTATTACATTTATAAAGGTGGAAGGGCTTTTTGCCCCCAAATCCGCCGAAGCTTCAAGAAGGTTTTTGTCAAGCTTTTCTATGGCAGTATATAATGGAAGAACCATATAGGGAAACAGGCAGTAAACCATACCTAAAATCGTCGAACCTCTGTTAAAAAGAAATTCAACGGGGGTGTCTGTCAGGTGCAAGGTCATAAGCAGACTGTTAAGCCAGCCGTTTGCCCCTAAAAATGTTCTCCAACCGTAAATTCTTATAAGTGAATTTGTCCAGAAGGGGATAATTACAAGCATATACAAAAGAGCCTTGTGTTTTGAGGTGGTTCTTGCAATAAGAAATGAAAAGGGATAGCCTATTGCAATGCATATAATCGTAGTCAAAAAAGCTATGAAAAGAGATGTTCCGTAAATCTGAACATAGTTGGGGTCGAACAAACGGCGGTAATTATTAAGCGTAAACTTAAAAACTACGTTATAGCCCTCATCTATTGAACAAAAGCTCATTATAAAAACATAAATAAGGGGAATTGCCACGAAGAAGCCCAGCCAAAGGGTTACAGGTCCTACCATAGTCATTGCCGGAAGAGTGTTCGCCCTGAAATTGTGCTTTGATAATTTAGCCATATATCACTCCTCCTTACTGCAAGACGATGTTTTCAACGGCTTGTGCAAAAATGTTGTCATAGGACTTTATAAGCTTTGCATCGCCGTCCTTCCAATAGAGATAAACTCTGCCGCCTTTGGGCAGTTCCTGCCCTGCGAGACGCTCTATTTTAACCTCGTTTCCGTTTGAAAGCCTTACAACGGTTTTGAGAATTGAGCCAACATAAATCTGCTCCTTGACAATGCCCTCAAGGTTAAAGCCTTCAACGGGGCTTTCGGAATATAACATTCTTTCCGGTCTTACGGATATAACAAGCATATCGCCTTTTTTGAAATCGTCCTTGGGAACGTTAAAGTCTCCCGGTTCGATTTGTATGTGAAGCTTATCTTCGGTTACATCTGTTACGGAGCCGTCGAAAAGATTTGTTTCCCCTATAAAAGTAGCCACAAAACGTGTTTGGGGCGACTCGTAAATTTCGGAGGGAGTGCCTATCTGCTGCATAACCCCTTCGTTCATTATGCAGATTCTGTCGCTCATAGTCAGGGCTTCCTCCTGGTCGTGGGTTACATAAATAAATGTAATGTTAAGCTTTTTCTGAAGCCGCTTAAGCTCAAGCTGCATCTGCTTTCGAAGCTTAAGGTCAAGAGCCCCCAAAGGCTCGTCGAGAAGCAAAACCTTGGGCTTGTTTATTAAGGCTCTGGCTATGGCAACTCTCTGCTTCTGACCGCCGGAAAGCTGTGAAGGGTATCGCTTTTCAAAGCCGCCTAACTGAACAAGGTCAATCATTTCAGTTACTCTTTCTTTAATTTCAGCCTTTTTGACCTTCTTCATTTTAAGACCGTATGCCACATTGTCATAAATAGTCATATGAGGGAAAAGAGCATAGCTTTGAAAAACGGTGTTTACATCTCTTTCGAAAGGCTCTTTGTTGTGAATGTCCTCGTTTTCAACCTGAATTGTTCCGCTTGTAGGCTCTTCAAAGCCTGCAATCATTCTCAGTGTAGTGGTTTTTCCGCAGCCCGATGAGCCTAAGAGAGTTAAAAATTCCCCTTCGTATACATCGAGGTTTAAATCTTTAACTACGTGGTTTGAGCCGTAAATTTTGTTTACATTTCTCAGTTTAACAATTTCAGCCATAAATTCCACCTCCGGACTACAGGGCTTTTTCATCACGTTCGCCTGTTCTTAAACGAACCGCTCCTAAAATATCTCTTATGAAAACCTTTCCGTCGCCTACGTGACCTGTGGGAATTTTGTCACGAAGCTCTGTAATTATTTCTTCTACGTCCTTGTCTCTGACAACAACCTCAACTCTTATTTTGGGAAGAAGATTAATATTCGTTTTAAAACCCTTTATTACGTTTACTGTGTTTTCTTCAACAATACCCTTTTGAGTGCCGCAGCCCATAACGGAAGTTATTGTCATTCCTCCGCAGTGTCTTTCGTCAAGAATGGTTTTAAGCCTTTCAAGTTTTTCGGGGCGGATTATAATAACCAGCTCTTTCATAATAACCGAACCTCCTTAAAATAAATGAAAAAAGAAAAGGCGGCAGATTAAGCTTTTTAAGCCTCTCTGCCGCTTTCGCTGTTTATGTTTTTGATTTGATTATCACAATTATATCATCCTTAAATTTGGGTTTCAAGTAGCATAATTGTTTATTTTTCTACTACCTTTTAAGTAGGCGTAATACCTCTTGCCTTGTTTAAAAGCTGTATTCTGTTTTTTACCCCTGTCTTTTTGTAAATGTTTAAAATATGCTTTTTAAGGGTGTGAGGGCTTATAACAAGCTTTTCGCTTATTTCCTCGTTTTCCTCGCCGTTTAAAATGTGTTCAAGTACAGTTGTTTCCCTTGCGGTAAGCCCGAATTGTCGGCAAAAATCGGTTATGTCAGTTTCCCTGTGACCTCTTCGTTTTTCATATTCTACATTAAGACGGAAAGCCATATGATCCTTTATCATATCCAAAATCATAATGTCGTCGTGGGTGAAATTTTCCTTGCCCCTGTTTCTGTAAAGGGTCAGAACGCCCAAAAACCGCTTGTTTCTGGCAAAAATCATCTGAATAGAGTAGTGCCAGCCGTTTTTTAAATATACTCTTTTGTAATATTCCGAATTTACTCTCATTTCGTCAGAAATAATGTCTGTTTCACGATAAACTATGCACTTTCCGCAGTAGAGTATGCCCCTTGAATAGTCAAGCTCGTCAAACTCCT
Source organism: Eubacterium sp. (assembly GCA_020859645.1). Classification (GTDB taxonomy): domain Bacteria; phylum Bacillota; class Clostridia; order Lachnospirales; family CAG-274; genus JAJQCI01. The sequence continues at coordinate 5,034 of JAJBVU010000120.1, forward strand.
CGGCGTCACGTCCGTCGCTGTTATACCCTACGTAATTTTCGACCCCTACACTTCCGTCGTCCTTAGCCAAATGAAAATCAGCTGCGTCAAAGTCAAGAACCATTTTTAGCTGCTTTATAAAAACAGACCGCATTTCCTTTTCGTCATCTGTGGTATAAATTTTGTATATTAGATTGTTGAAAAACATCCAGTCATTAAGCTCGTGAATATGCACCTTAATTCCCCCTTAAATTAAAAAGGACAATGAAGCCTTTAAGCCTCATTGCCGCAGTTATAAACACTTTTTTCTATACATATAATTATACACCGAGGTCTAAGCCTTGTAAATACTTCTTTATATCCGTTTTTAC
>JAJBVU010000058.1 GCA_020859645.1 Eubacterium sp.
ACAGAAATACAATTCAACGGGGGCTTGTTTTAAACGCAGTGAAAACCCTAAACTGCCACCCCACCGCCAATGAGGTCTACACCGAGGTTATAAAAATTGCCCCGAATATAAGCCGTTCTACGGTCTATCGAAACTTAAATCTTCTGTCTGAAAACGGAGAAATCATTCATATAAAGCTGCCCGACGGCGCAGACTGCTATGACTGCCGAACAGATAACCACTATCACGCCCACTGCCGAATTTGCGGAAAGGTCACAGACGTAAATATGCCCTATATTTCCGACCTGCTTAAAAATATCAGCCCCGACGACGATTTTCATTATGAGAGCCATTCGCTGATTTTTATGGGGGTCTGCAGTGAGTGTTTAAAAGGGGAACATCTCTGAGCCTCCCCTTGAGGGGAGGTGGAGCACGGAGTGCGACGGAGAGGTGTAGCGGCTTCCTTTTTGTTAAATTAATTTTTGTCTCATAACAACATTTTTCAAAATCCCCGTAACAGGCACAGCGAAAACCATGCCCCAAAGTCCGAAAAGCTTTCCCCCTACTGCCAAGGCGATTATTACCGCCGGGGGCGAAAGCTCAACCTTTTCCCCTACGATTTTAGGGGCAATAAGACAGGAATCAAGCTGCTGAAGGGCGATTATGCTGACTGCGGCATAAACCGCCTTTAAGGCGTCTCCCGACAGAAGAGCCGAAAAAACTGCCAGCGTGAAGCCCACTATTGCCCCGAAATAGGGAATAATATTTGAAAAACCCGATATAACCCCGATCACCACCGCAAATCTGACCCTTAATATGGTCAAAACGGAAGCTATAAGCAGGCTCATTATAAGTGCGTCTGTCAGCTGACCTCTTATATAGCCCGAAAAAACCGAGTGGGCTTCTAAAGCCGCTCCCTTTAAGACCTTATAAGCCTTTTTCGGCAGAACTCTTTCAAAAAATGTTTTTGTGCTTCCTAAAAATCTTTCCTTGTCCAAAAGAAAATAAAAGGCTACCACAAAACCCAGAAGCAAGTTAAGCAAAAAGTTCCCTATATCCGGAGCTTTTTTTAATGCTGCGTTTGTAATCCTCTCTGTGCTGTCCCGGATATAGACCAAAGCTTCATCAGCATACGCCGAAAAATATGAATAAAGCCCTCTTTTTTCAAGAAAAGCCGTTAAATTATCATACATAGAATTAAGTTCACCTATGCTGTCTGAAACAAGCTCGTCAAAGGGCACTGCCCTTCCTACAGACCTAAAGGCAAAAAACAAGCCCAAAGCGGCAAGACCAATTATAAGGGCATAAACCGCCGTAACCCCAAATATACGCTTTTTGGTTTTAAGCTTAAGTCTTTTTTCGATTATTTCCTGAAAATAATCACAGAAAGGGTCAAGAAGATAGGCTATTACAAAGGCAATAACAGGCAGCGAAAACACAGAAAGTGCCCTGCCCGAAATTCGGGCAAGGCACATAAAAACGTCGTCAATATTTGCAATAATAATTACGGCAATATCCACCGCTTTTTTAAGAGCATAAAAAACAATCAGTGTAAAAACAGCATAAAGGGAAATTTTAAGATACCTTTTATCTATCAAGCTATTCAACTTCCTTTAATATTTCACAAACTAATCTGAAAGTTCTTTCTGTTGAAGAAACTGACAGTCTTTCATCTGGGCTGTGAATATCCAAAATGTCAGGTCCCATAGAAATCATATCAAGATCCGGCTTTTTGCCGCCCAAAAGACCGCATTCAAGCCCGGCGTGAATAATATCCACAACAGCCTTTTTATTATAAAGTCTCTCATAAACTCCGCACACAAGAGGACGGATATAAGAGCTTTCCTTATATTCCCAAGCTGGGTAGTCGCCCCTGAACTCAGCCTTACCTCCGGCAAGCTCCGCACCGCAGGCAATAAGGGTTTTTAAATATTCCTTACGGCTTTCAACGGCGCTTCTCAAAGCACACACAAGCTTAAACTCGCTGCCCTCTGTTCTCACAGAGCCTATATTATTCGAGGTTTCAGGCAAGCCCTTAATGCTTCCGCTCATATTTACAATTCCGCAGGGAATAAGCAAAATTGCCCCTAAAACTCTTTCAAGGCTTTCCTTTTCGAAAACCTCTGTGCAGCCTGCCCCTTCCTCTGCTCTTACCTTAATTTTAGGGTCGGTGGCGGAATATTCAGCCCCAAGCTCGCCGTTTAAGGCATAAAGAGCCTTGTCAAGCCCTGTTTTGTCATCGCAGAATATATAGGCGAAGCTGTCTCTGGGAATGGCGTTGTCCTTAGAGCCGCCCCAAAGACCGCCCACTTCGATTTCGGTATAAGCCCCAATATGCTTAAGGCTTCTTGCCAAAATTTGGTTTGCGTTGGCTCTTTCCTTATTAATATCAACTCCCGAATGACCGCCCTTAAGCCCTTCAACAATAAGCTTATAGCCTGTTTTAAGAGAAGGCTTTTTGAGATTTAAAGGAATGGAAACCTCCGCCCTTGCCCCTCCGGCGCATCCTGCGGTAAAAACTCCCTCAACCTCGGAATCAATGTTGATGAGAAGCTTACCCCTTAAAAGGTCAGTGTCAAAGGCTCTTGCGCCGAACATCCCCACCTCTTCGTCGGTGGTTATAAGCACCTCCAAAGCCGGGTGGGGAATTGTGTCGGAATCCAAAATTGCCAAAGCCATAGCCACAGCCACGCCGTCGTCTGCTCCCAGGGTGGTGCCGTTTGCTCTTATATAGTCTCCCTCAAAAATAAGGTCGATAGGGTCTTTCAGAAAATCGTGTTCCACTCCCTGATTTTTTTCACAGACCATATCCATATGTCCCTGAATAATAACTCCCTGTTTGTTTTCATAGCCGGGAGTTGCTTCCTTACGTATAAGCACGTTAAGAGCTTCGTCTTGAAAAACCTCAAGCCCTCTTTCCTTTGCAAAGCCTACGAGATAGTCGGAAACTCCCTTTTCGTTTCCCGACCCTCTGGGGATTTTATTCATTTCCCCGAAAAAATCTATAACCTTTTTACAAAAAAGTTCATCAGTATTCATTTTGTTCACCTTTCAACACACGATATTATTAGTATTCCAAAATTAAATATGTTTATACAGCTCTGAAATAATTTCCGCTGTTTTATCTATACCGAAGGTTGACGTGTTTATAACCATATCGTAATTCTCCGCCTTGCCCCAAACCTCATCAGTAAAGTGGTTATAGTGGTTGGCTCTCGCCTTGTCATTCTTCTTAATCTGAGAAATGGAAGCATCTCTGTCAAGCTTATAAACCTCTTTTATTCTTTTAACTCTTGCTTCATAGTCTCCGCAAAGGAAAATATTAAAGGTTTTAACCTTGTCCTTTAAGAAATAGTCTGCACACCTGCCCACAATAACACAGGGTCCGTCCTTGGCTATAGACTCAATAATTTCCTTTTCCACAATATAAATTTTATCCGTAACGGGAAGATCCGAGCCGCCGTTGGCATAATACTGCCCTACTGCAAGGCTATATAAAAGACTGTTTGAAATTTTCTGTTCGTTCTTTTTTATAAAGTCAACGTGATAGCCGCTTTTTTCAGCCGCAAGGTTTATAAGCTCTTCATCATAAAAGGGTATGTTAAGCCTTTTAGCCACCTGCTCCCCTACTATTCTTCCTCCGCTGCCGTACTGCCTGCTTATGGTAATAACTCCGTTGTTCATAAAACAACCTCCTTTAATATGTTCTACTCATCATAAAGTGTAAACTTTCCTGTTTGGTTGTGATAATGCCCGCCCAAAACAACAAGTCCGCTTTTTTCTTCAAGCTCCTTTATAACAGGGCTTTGCCTTATTTTATTAATACTGTTGAAAACATTAAGCTTTTCACATTTTTCGGGATCTCTTTCGTCTCCTACGGCTTTCAAAATTTCATCCGCAATGTGTTTAACGCAGCCCTCGCCGCCTCCGGAAAGAGCCGCTTCAACCGCTCCGCAGACGGTATGCCCCACTACTAAAATAAGCCTTACTCCCAAATGCTCGGCGGCATATTCTATACTGCCAAGTTCAAAATCCCCTACTACGTTTCCGGCGGTTCTTACAGTGAAAAGCTCGCCTATGCCCGTCATAAAAATAAGCTCGGGAATAACTCTGCTGTCGGAACAGCTGACCACAACGGCATAGGGCTTTTGTCCGTCAATATGGGTTAAGTGCCTGATTTCTTCAGACACGTCTCCTCTGCCCTCTGCCGCAAGCAAATATTCCGCATTTCCGTCAAGAAGCCTTTGAAGAGCGGAGCCTACATCCGCCACATCTATATTATGCATACGTTCCCCTCCTATCGATTTCGCAAAAATGCCTTTATTTTCCTTAAAACTAATCTTTGCGAATTATAGTTTTAATACCTTCTCTGTAACTGACTATATTTTGTTGTGTATATTATACAACAAAGGCGCAAATAAATCAACTGTTATTGGTGAAAAAATCCGTGTTCAAACTTGTCACCCTTTAAGCTTAAATTTCATAAGCTAAACTGTGAGAACGGGCAAAGGGCTTTGAAAAACAAGAGTTTTGAAAAGCCGAAATTAAAGCTTTAATCATATAATAAGGAGGTATAAATATGAGCGCTTTTAATTTTGACGGCTGCGGATGCGGCTGTTCCGGTTCAGACACACAGGACGAATGTTTAAAGGGCGGACTTAAAGACGAATGTCTCATTGCCTTTAAGGTCTATGACTTTTTCAGAATACAGGAATGTTTAACACAGGATGTTTTAGGCTATTCAAGAGCCGCCGAGGATATAACCCTTGGGGAAAACGGAATTTGCTCAGGTGAAATAATAATTCCTCCCTCAGACGCCGCTTCGGTAACAATCGAGGATTTGGAGATTTCAAGCGTAAACGTATTGAATAAAAAGAAAAATGCACTAAGAAACGGCTATTATGACGTTGACCTTCAGTTCATATTCGTCTATAATCTTGTTTTTTCAACCGTTTCAGGCTGCCGCATAGCAGAGGTGCCTGCTACAAACACATTTTCAACAAAGCTGACACTTTTCGGCTCAATCGACACAGACGTAAACCTTTCCACCGACCTGTTCGGGGGCTGCGGCTGTTCAAACACAATCGGTCTTGAAGCCAATCCCTTTATTTGGGTTGAAAGCAAGGCTGTAGCTTTGGCGGCTGACCTTGTTTATCCCAAAGGGGGCAGACGTGAAACAGGCAGCAACGCCATAGCCGTAAAAGCCACAATCGGTCTTTTCGCCATTGTTAAGCTTTTCAGAATAGTCAATCTTTTGGTCGCTTCAAGGGGCTTCTGCATACCCGAAGAAATTGAAAGCATATCATCAACAGACCCCTGCGACTTCTTCGACAGCTTAGACTTCCCTATGGATTCCTTTGCTCCTCCCCAAAAGCCCGAGTTTGAAGCAGGAATTTCCTCAAATATTCCGACTGAGGTTTCCGCCGATGAAAGCAGTGAAAACAGCCGCAAAAAGTGCTGCTGCAGCTGTGACTGCGACTGCTGAAAGCTTCTTTTAAGTAAAAATATTTTACTCGGTTAAGCCATTTTCTTCGGGCTTAGCCGAGGTTTTTGTTTTCAGCATAATACAGCTTTCAAAAGCATAAAAATAAATAAGCGAATTAACATCGAAATAACAGGAGGAACCTTATGGAAAATTATGACATCTATAATGAAATAAAAGACCGCTGCGGCGGAAATATTTACATAGGGGTGGTAGGCCCTGTCAGAACGGGAAAGTCAACCTTTATAAAATCCTTTATGGATAGGCTCATTTTGCCGAACATAAAAGATCCCGACGAAAAACAGCGCACAAAAGACGAGCTGCCCCAAAGCGGAGACGGAAAAACAATTATGACAACCGAGCCCAAATTCATTCCCGGTGAGGCGGTTAAGGTAACTTTAGACGAAAACACTGAATTTTCAGTCAGAATGATAGACTGCGTAGGCTATATGGCTGAAGGCGCCGCAGGACACTTGGAGGGAGACAGCCCCCGAATGGTGGCGACCCCCTGGTCTGACGAAAAAATACCCTTTGAACAGGCAGCGGAAATAGGCACAAAAAAGGTAATTGAGGATCATTCTTCAATAGGCATTTTGGTCACTACCGACGGAACTGTTACCGACCTCGACCGTTCCGCCTATATTCCACCGGAAAAAAGAGCCGCTTCGGAGCTTTCTGCCCTGAACAAGCCCTTTGTTATAATTTTAAACACAAAAAATCCCTCGTCTGCCGAAGCAGTATCCTTGGCAAAGGCTATGGAAAAGGACTATTCCGTCCCGGTTATTCCCGTAAACTGCCAAAATTTGAAAGGCTCCGAAATTGAGCAAATTTTAAAATCCGTTCTATACGAGTTTCCCATAAGCGAAATAAGCTTTGACTTTCCCGGGTGGATAGACCCTCTGCCCTTGGAAAACAGCCTTAAATCGGGCTTTGCGGAAACGATTTTAAACACCTATAAGGACGCAAAACGCCTAAAGGACATTGAAAAAATGACCCCTGACCTTTCCTCAAACGAAAATATAAAAAGCTGGAGAATTGAAAAACTGTCTCTCTGCGACGGAAAAGCGGAAATTCTGATAAACCTTAAGGATAACCTTTTCTACAGCGTATTAAGCGAAACCACGGGAACGGAAATCACCTCCGACAGGGAGCTTATTTCCACAATTAAAGAGCTGACGCAGGCAAAAGAGCAGTTTGACAAAATCAAAAACGCCTTAACCGAAGCCGACGCAAGGGGCTACGGAACTGTTTCTCCCCTTATTTCCGAAACGGAGCTTGAAGAGCCTGTTATATTTAAACAGGGGCTTGGCTGCGGAATAAGACTTAAAGCCAAAGCAAACGCCTTTCACATAATTAAAGCGCCTATAGAAACAGAGGTGTCGCCTGTTGTGGGGACGGAAGCCCAGACTAAGGATTTGTTGACCTATTTAAAAGAGCAATACGCCCAAGACCCTCAAAGCATTTTAAGCTGTCAGATTTTCGGAAAGCCCCTTTCCGACCTTATAACCGAGGGTCAAACCTCTAAGCTTTCCGGCATACCGGACGAAACAAGACAAAAGCTTTGTCAAACAATCACTAAAATTCAAAATAAGGGCAGTGCGAGGTTAATCTGCATACTGCTATAAAAAGTATTTGACAAAACGGCTGAAATATGTTAATGTGTATTTATTATAAAAAGAAAAAGAACTGTGACGGGTTTTAAGCCGGTGTCAAAAAAGTGATTTTCAGAGAGAAGCCGTTTAGTGCAAGGCTTCATTCGCAGATGCCGGAAGCTACGTTCCCCGAGTTCTTTGGGCTGTCCACCCTTAAAGGGGCGCAAGAGGCGGAAAAGCTTTTAAGAGAACCTAATCTTAACTTTTCCGTAAATTAAGGTGGTAACACGGGTATACTCGTCCTTTGGATGTGTATGCCCTTTTTGATTATTATGAAGATTTTCAGGAGGAATGAAAAAAATGGAAAACGTATATGATGTTTTGCTGGAAAGAGGCTTTATAGAGGCTTCAACCCACGAAAAAGAGGTCAGAGAGCTTTTGGGAAAGGAAAAGGTCACATTTTATATAGGCTTTGACCCTACGGCGGATTCTCTGACAGCCGGTCACTTTGTAACAATTATGGCTATGAGCCATATGCAGAGGGCAGGACACCGCCCCATAGCCCTTGTAGGCGGCGGAACAGTTAAGGTAGGCGACCCTTCGGGCAGATCCGACATGAGAAAAATGCTTACAAACGAGCAGATTAACCACAACTGCGAGGTGTTCAAAAAGCAGCTTTCAAGATTTATAGACTTTTCAGACGGAAAAGCCCTTATGATAAACAATGCGGACTGGCTTGACAACCTTAACTATATCGATTTTATAAGAGAAATAGGCGTTCACTTTTCAGTAAACAGAATGCTGACAGCGGACTGCTACCGTACGAGAATGGAAAAGGGCTTAACCTTCCTTGAATTTAACTATATGCTTATGCAAAGCTATGACTTTCTTGAGCTTAACAGAAAATACGGCTGTAAAATGCAGTTGGGCGGCAGCGACCAGTGGAGCAACATTATCGGCGGCGTAGAGCTTATAAGAAGAGCCGACGGAAATGACGCCTACGGTCTGACCTTTAAGCTTTTGACAAACTCACAGGGCGTAAAAATGGGCAAAACCGTTGCCGGCGCAGTTTGGCTTGACCCCGAAAAGACATCTCCTTACGATTTTTATCAGTACTGGAGAAACATTGACGACGCAGACGTAGAAAAGTGCTTAGGTCTTTTGACATATCTTCCTATGGACGAGGTTAGGAGACTGGGCAGTCTTAAGGACGCAGAAATCAATAAGGCTAAAGAGGTTCTTGCCTATGAAGTAACAAAAATCGTTCACGGCGAGGAAGAAGCCAAAAAGGCTCAGGAGGCAGCCCGTTCACTTTTCGGCGGTGCTAAGGACAGCAGCAACACCCCCTCAACAAACATCGATAAAGCCGTAATCGAAAAAGGCCTAACCGTAATCGAGGTTCTTGAAAAAACAGGTCTTATTTCCACAAGAAGCGAAGGCAGAAGGCTTATTACACAGGGCGGCGTTAAAATAAACGGCGAAAAGGCGGAATCCTTCGACCAAATCATAAACGGCGACGATGTTAAAGACGGAGCAATTCTCATTCAAAAGGGCAAAAAGGTATATCACAGCTTAAAGGTAGTTTGATATGGAAAAATATGAAGTAAAAAATATTTACGGCAAAAAGGGCAGTCTCTCTGTCAGAGTTCCCGGGTCAAAAAGCATAACCAACAGGGCGCTTTTGACTGCGGCTTTGGCGGAGGGCGAAAGCCTTCTTGACGGAATTTTATTCAGCGACGACACAAGATATTTTATGGGCTGTTTAAAGGCGTTGGGCATAAAGACGGAAATCAGCGAAGCCTTAAGCACTGCAAGAATTTTCGGCTGCGGAGGGAAGCTTCCGGTAAAAACAGCTGAAATTAACGTAGGCAGTGCCGGAACGGCGGCACGCTTTATAACCGCTCTTTTGGCAGTCTGCGACGGCGAGTTTTTTATAGACTCCTCCGAGCAAATGAAAAAAAGACCTATGAAGCCCCTTCTTGACAGCCTGACCTCTTTGGGGGCTGAAATAGAATATAAGGGAGCTGAAGGCTTTTTCCCCTTTGTCATAAAGGGCAAAACCCCTGACATAAGCTCCGTAGAGGTGGATATTGACAAATCAAGCCAGTTTTTAAGCGCTCTTCTTATAGTGTCTCCCTTATTCAAGAACGGTGCGGACATAGCCGTTAAAGGCACTCACGGAATGAATTATGTAAAAATAACCGCCGATATGATGGCGGATTTCGGAGTTAAGACGGAGCAAACCGTTGACGGCGGCTTTAAAACAGATCCGGGTCAGCACTATATCGGCAGATATTATGAGGTTGAGGCAGACCTTTCAGCCGCCTGTTATTTCTATGCTGTGGCGGCGGTTTTGGGCATATCCGTCACAGTTAAAAACGTTTTCAAAAACACCGTTCAGGGTGATATAGGCTTTATTAAGGTTCTGGAAGAAATGGGCTGTTCCGCTGAGGAAACAGAAGGAGGAATCTGCCTTACAGGACCAAAAGACGGCGGACTTAAAGGTGTCGAGGCGGATTTAAGCGGCTTTTCCGACCAGGCTCTGACCCTTGCGGCAATTGCCCCCTACGCTTCTACTCCTACCACCATAAAGGGCATTGCCCACATAAGAGGTCAGGAGTGCGACAGAATTAACGCCATAACTCAAAATCTCAAGGCTATGGGTGTAAAAACCGAAGAAACAGAGGACAGCGTTAAAATTTACCCCTCCGAGCCTAAGCCCTGTGAAGTCGAAACCTTTAACGACCACAGAGTGGCAATGAGCTTTGCCTTAACCGGCTTAAGATCAGACGGAATAGTAATCAAAAATCCATCCTGCTGCAAAAAGACCTTCGAAAACTATTTTGATGTTCTCGACAGCTGTATAAATGCACTTATATAAAATATCAAAAAACGGCTTCAGTATGTCAGCTGAAAGCCGTTTTTGATTGTATAAAAACAGCGGACAATCAGTCTGAGTCAACTAAATGAACAAAATAACAGGCATTTACTCAAAAAATTTCGGTAAAAATGTTTACAAGTCAGAATAAAGGTGGTATAATATGATAATGGCATAAAATTTTTGTCGGCAGAAAGTAAACAATAGTTTCTGCTTTGCAGATACTGCATACTAAAGCCGCAATTTTGAGGAGGTTTCTGTTTTGAAAAGCAACGATTACGGGCTTAAAGACTTTTTTTATGAATGTGTTTTAGCCATTGAAACAAAAGAGGACTGCGAGGCTTTTTTTACCGATGCTTTTGCAAGGCAGGAGCTGAATGCGGTGTTTCAGAGGACGGAGGTTGCAAGGCTTTTGGAGCTTAAATATACCTATAACGCCATAGCGGAGGAAACCGGAGCCTCAACGGCGACAATCAGCCGTGTAAACCGCTGTCTAAACTACGGAGAAGGCGGCTATAAAGCAATTATTAACAAGGTGCTGTCAAAAACAAAAGAAGAGAATTCCGACAAATAAAAATATTTTGCGGAAATTTTCTTACTACCCAATACCCACAGATGAAGAATAGGAGTTGAAGTTATCATGATATGGGCAAAGGAAGAAACCCTTTCAAGAAGTGAAATCGAAGAAATACAGCTTGCGAAGCTGAAAAAAACTGTTGCATATGTTTATGAAAATTTGCCTGCTTACAAGGTTAAAATGGACGCAGTAGGCGTTAAGCCCGACCATATTAAGACACTGGCGGACGTTAAATATCTGCCCTTTATAACAAAGCAGGATATGAGAGACCAATATCCCTTCGGGTGGTTTGCAGTGCCTCAGAAGGATATTGTCAGAATACACGCTTCATCGGGTACAACGGGCAAACCCACTGTTGTGGGATATACAAGACGTGACCTTGAAAACTGGGCTGAATGCGTAGCAAGACTTGCCTGCGCAGGCGGTGCAACCCCCGAAAGCGTAGCGCAGATTTGCTTCGGCTACGGTATGTTTACAGGGGCTTTGGGCTTGCACTCGGGTCTTGAAAGAATAGGCGCAGCCATTATCCCCTCTTCTACAGGCAACACACAAAAGCAAATTATGTATATGAAGGATTTCGGAACAAGCCTTTTGGTAGCAACCCCCTCTTATGCTCTTCGTATAGCCGAGGTAGCTATGGAAATGGGGCTTAACCCTCAGAAGGATATTAACCTTAAGGTAGGTCTTTTCGGCAGCGAAATGCTGACAGAAGCAATCAGGGCAGAGTGCGTAAAGGTTTTCGGCGACCAAATTCTCGTTACTTCAAATTACGGAATGAGTGAAATCGGCGGCCCCGGTGTTTCCGGCGAGTGTGAATATCTCTGCGGCTTCCATATTAATGAGGATCACTTCCTCTGCGAAATTATCGACCCCAACACGGGAGAGGTTCTCCCCTACGGCGAAAAGGGCGAGCTGGTTGTTACCTGTTTAGACAAAGAGGCTCAGCCCCTTGTGAGATACAGAACAAGAGACATTACAAGACTTATCTGCGAACCCTGTAAGTGCGGAAGAACCACTATCAGAATGGAAAACTTCAGCGGCAGAACAGACGATATGCTTAAAATTAAGGGCGTAAACGTATTCCCCAGCCAGATTGAAGAGGTTCTCTTAAGTATGGATGAAATAGGCCCTCACTATGAAATTATAGTTGAAAAGGTAGGTCATACAGACAAGCTTACTATAAGAGTCGAGCTTGCTCCCGATAAAATGACAGACGATTATCAGAAGCTTAATGCTTTGGCAAAGAAGATAAATTCAAAGCTTAAGGTTATTTTAGGTCTTGACACAATAATTAAGCTTGAATCTCCCAACACTCTTCAGAGATTTGAGGGAAAGGCTAAGAGAGTAAGAGACTTAAGACCCAAAGAAACACTTATGAACTGATAAAATACAATGATAGTACATATAAACGAAAGGAAATGCTGCAATGGGTGAAAAAAAGATTATGCTCGGCAATGCGGCAATAGCAAGGGGTGCCTATGAGGCAGGCGTTAAGGTTTCCGCCGCATACCCCGGAACACCGAGTACTGAAATTAGCGAAAACATAGTTAAATATGATGAAATATATGCCGAATGGTCGCCGAACGAAAAGGTAGCCATGGAGGTTGCAATAGGCGCATCACAGGCAGGAGTAAGGGCTATGGCTTCTATGAAGCACGTAGGCGTTAACGTAGCCTCAGACCCTCTTTACTCCATATCCTACGGCGGCGTAAACGGCGGTCTTGTAATGGTTGCCGCTGATGACCCGGGGCTTTACAGCTCACAAAACGAACAGGACACCAGAATGGTAGGCAGAGCGGCGATGGTTCCCGTAATAGAGCCTTCCGACAGCGACGAAGCAAGGCGTTTTATGAAATATGCCTTTGAAATAAGCGAGAAATACGATACCCCCGTTATTGTCAGAACCACTACAAGACTTGCCCATTCACAGGGTGTTGTTGAGCTTGAAGAAAGACAGGAGCCTGAGATTAAGCCTTATGTGAAAAATATAGCTAAAAACGTACTTCTTCCGGCAAACGCTCAGAAAAGACATATTATTGTTGAACAGCAGCTTAAGCAGCTTGCGGAGGACGCCTGTTCAATGCCGATTAATACAGTTACATATAATGACACTTCCATCGGTATCATTACTCAGGGCATTGAATATCAGTACGTTATGGAGGTTCTGCCAAATGCGTCTGTTCTTAAATTAGGGCTTGTAAATCCCCTGCCCCGAAAGCTTATTGAAGAATTTGCGTCGAAGGTAGACAAGCTTTACATAGTCGAAGAGCTTGAGCCTGTAATCGAAGAACAGGTTAAAAGCTGGGGAATTAAGTGTATAGGAAAGGATATTTTCACCGTTCAGGGTGAATACTCAGCCAATATGCTGAGAGAAAAGCTTTTAGGTCAAAAGCTTGATATAGCCGAGCCTGCCAAGGCTGCGCCCCGTCCTCCCATTCTCTGCCCCGGCTGTCCTCACAGAAGCGTTTACACAGTGCTTAAAAAGCTTAAAATGCACGCCGCCGGAGACATAGGCTGTTATACATTAGGTGCTGTTGCTCCTCTTAACGTTATGGATACAAACGTTTGTATGGGCGCAAGCATAAGCACTCTTCACGGTATGGAAAAGGCAAGAGGCAGCGAATACATAAGAGACTGGGTAGCTGTTATAGGCGACTCAACCTTCCTTCATACAGGCGTCAACTCCCTTATGAATATGGTCTACAACAAGGCAACAGGTACTGTTTTGATTTTGGATAACTCAACCACAGGTATGACAGGCCATCAGGATCACCCTGCAACGGGAAAAACCTTAAAGGGCGAAACCACCTACGCCATAAATATTTACGGTCTCTGCAAGGCTATGGGTATTGAAAACGTATATGAGGTAAATGCCTTTGACATAGCCGAGCTTGAAAAGGTCATAAAGAGAGAAGCTGCAAGAGAAGCCGTTTCCGTAATTATAACAAAGTCACCCTGTGCGCTGCTTAAGGGCGTTGTTTTCGACAGCAAGTGCAGAGCCATTCCCGACAAGTGTAAAAAATGCGGAATGTGTCTCAAGCCCGGCTGCCCTGCTGTAACTAAAAATGCAGACGGAACAATTAAGATAGATGATACTATGTGCAACGGCTGCGGTCTTTGTATGCAGCTTTGCAAATTCGGCGCTATAGAGAAGGTTAAGGTGAAATAAGATATGTCCGATGTAAAAAACATAATGATTGTGGGTGTAGGCGGTCAGGGAACACTGCTTACAAGCCGTATTTTAGGCGGCGTTATAACAACGGCAGGCTTCGATGTTAAGCTTTCGGAGGTTCACGGAATGGCTCAGAGAGGGGGCAGTGTTGTTACATTTGTCCGCTACGGAAAAAAGGTAGCCGAGCCTATTGTTGAAGAGGGTCAGGCAGACGTGCTTATAGCCTTTGAAAGACTTGAAGCGCTGAGATATAAACACTTTCTTAAAAAGGACGGCGTAATTATAGTAAACGATCAAAGAATAGACCCTATGTCAGTTGTGACAGGTGCGGCGGAATATCCCGAAGGAATTATAGAAGGCTTAAAGGCTGAACATAAGGTTATCAGCTGCGACGCTATGGGCGAAGCCAAAAAACTGGGCAACCCCAAGGTTTTCAATGTTGTTATAATAGGCGTTGCCGCAAGGGCTATGAGCTTTGAAAAGGAAGAATGGATTGAAGTAATAAAAAACACAGTTCCTGCAAAGACTATCGATATAAATTTGACCGCCTTTGAAAAGGGCTGGGAGATAGGAGGTACATTATAATGTTTATTAAGCAGCTTTCAATATTTATAGAAAACAGACCAGGCAGAATTAATGAGGTAACAAAGGCTCTTGCGGAAAATGATATAAATATAGTTTGCGTATCTCTTTCCGACACAGTTGACTATGGCGTTTTCAGGCTTATAGTTTCAAACCCCAAAACAGCTCAGGAAATTTTGACATCAAAGGGTTTTTCTTCAACCCTTACGGATGTTGTGGGCGTTAAGCTTCCCCCTCATTTCGGAATGTTAAACAAACTGACAGACGCTCTGACTGAAGCCGCAATCAGCCTTTCCTACATATATGCCCTTAACAGCGGAAAGGACAACGCCGCCGTTATAATCAAAACCTCAGACAACAAAAAAGCCCTTGACGCAATAAAGGCGGCAGGTCTTGAGATTTTAAACCCCTCAGCGGCATATAATCTTTAATTCTAAAATTGGAGACGGAAAAACTATGATAATAGATTTTCATACACATACCTTTCCCGATAAAATGGCGGAGCATACTATTTCTAAGCTTGAAAGAAGCGCACATTTAACTGCCTTTGCCGACGGAACAGTTCACGGGCTTATAGCCTCTATGAAGGAAAGCGGAATTGACCTGTCGGTTATTCTGCCTGTAGTGACAAACCCTCCCAAAGCAGACGAAATAAACGAATATGCGGCTGAAGCCAACAGCGAACACCCTGAAATACATTCCTTCGGAGGTATTCACCCGGACACGGAAAATTACAAAGACGTGCTTAAAAGGGCTAAAGGCTTGGGCTTAAAGGGCATAAAGCTTCACCCGGAATTTCAGGGAGTAGACTTTGACGACATAAGGTATAAGCGGATTTTAAGCTGTGCGGAGGAGCTTGGGCTTATAACCCTTGTTCATGCCGGCTTTGACGGAAGCTACCCCGATTCGCAGAGGTGTTGGACAAGGCACATTTTGAATGTAATTGAGGACGTAAAGCCCCAAAAGCTTGTTGTTGCCCATATGGGCGGCTGTAATATCTGGGACGAGGTTAAGAAAAATCTTGCCGGAGCAGAGGTTTATTTTGACACTGCCTTTTCATTCGGCGAAAAACAGCTTTCGGGCTTGCTTTCGGAAGAGCAGTTTATAAGCCTTTCAAGGGCTCACGGCACGAAAAAAATTCTTTTCGGAACGGACTCCCCCTGGTGTGAGCAAAAGGAAATGACCGACTTTGTGAAAAACAGTTCACTTTCCGAGGAAGAAAAGGCTGATATTTTGGGCTTAAACGCAAAGAGACTTTTAGACAGCATTAATTAAAAATTTAGTGTAATATATCGGAGCAGAAGGACTGTTATTCTGCTCCGATAATCATTTTTAATAAAAATATCTCATATTTTTTCGGTTTTTTTGTTAAAATCATTGACAAAAGACGGGGTATTGTAGTATAATCAGTTTAATGCTTTAAAGTGAACTACTGTTTTGCTTTAAAACGATACGTGCTATATAAAGTATATAAGGAGGAATTTATTTTGGTAACTAAAATTGCACTTGTACTCATATTCTTTGCTATTCTCATCGGTGTGGGTATTTATTCAAGAAAAAATTCAGGTGACGCCAATGCATTCGTATTAGGCGGACGTAATGTAGGTCCCTGGCTTACTGCCTTTGCCTACGGCACATCTTACTTTTCCGCCGTTGTATTCGTTGGCTATGCCGGTCAGTTCGGCTGGAAATACGGTATGTCGTCCACATGGATCGGTATCGGCAACGCCGTAATAGGCAGCCTTATCGCCTGGCTCGTACTTGCAAGAAGAACAAGAATTATGACCCACCATATGGACGTTGTGACAATGCCCTCATATTTTGAGAAAAGATATGACAGCAAGGCACTTAAAATTGCCGCTTCGGCTATAGTTTTCATTTTCCTTATTCCCTACACAGCTTCCGTTTACAACGGTCTTTCAAACCTTTTTGAAATGGCTTTCGGTATTCCCTATACATACTGCGTAATCGCTATGGCAGTTTTAACAGCTGTTTATGTAATTGTCGGCGGCTATGTTGCCACAGCTATAAACGATTTCATTCAGGGCTGCATTATGCTTGTTGGTATCGTTCTCATAATTTTGGCAGTGCTTAAGAGCCAAGGGGGACTTACGGCGGCAGTTGCCAAAATGGCTGAAATCCCTGCAACAACTCCCTCCGGAGAAGCTGCGAACGGTGCTTTCGCTTCAATATTCGGTCCCGACCCTATCGGTCTTTTGGGCGTTGTTATCCTTACTTCTTTGGGAACATGGGGACTTCCCCAAATGGTTCACAAATTCTACGCTATTAAGGACGAAAAGGCAATCAAAACAGGTACTGTTGTTTCCACATTCTTTGCTCTTATAGTTTCCGGCGGCTGCTATTTCTTAGGGGGCTTCGGCAGACTTTTCGACTCACCGGCTATTTACAACGCAGAGGGCGCAGTAGCCTATGACGCAATCGTTCCCCATATTTTGGAAACTGCCCTTCCCGACGTTCTTATTGCCGTAGTTATTATGCTCGTGCTTTCGGCTTCAATGTCAACACTTTCGTCACTTGTTTTGACCTCAAGCTCAACCCTCACTCTCGACTTTATAAAGGAAACATTTATAAAGAATATGGACGATAAAAAACAGGTCTTACTTATGAGACTGCTTATAGTTTTCTTTATTGTAATCTCCGTTGTAATCGCCCTTGACCCTCCCACATTCATAGCTCAGCTTATGGGTATTTCGTGGGGAGCTTTAGCCGGTGCCTTCCTTGCACCCTTTATGTACGGCTTATAT
This sequence comes from Eubacterium sp., assembly GCA_020859645.1. GTDB lineage: Bacteria > Bacillota > Clostridia > Lachnospirales > CAG-274 > JAJQCI01. The sequence goes on from JAJBVU010000058.1 coordinate 17,028, forward strand.
TGGAAGGGCGTCACAAAGCTTTCAGTTTGGGCTTGCTTCATTTACGGCGTTGTTCTGACAGTTTCAAACATTTATTTGAAGTTTATAGCTTCACCTATAAATGCAGGGGCAATAGCTATGATCGGCGGACTTATTCTTGTTCCCGTTGTGAGCCTTGTTACACCTAAGTTCGAAAAAGCTTTTACAGATAAGATTTTCGAATGCTATAAGAAATAAAATATATTCATTAAAACGTCAAAAACCGCAGGCTTTCTCAGTCTGCGGTTTTTTCTGCATTTTTGTTATATTTAATTTTTTCGATATAGTCCTCATCCAAAAAATCATTCAGATATTTTTTTACATAGGGAATTTTTCTTCCGGAAGTCAGCAGTATATTTTTGCTGTCTATTGTTTTTATGCTGCGTTTTTTTACTGCGTAGCTTCTGTGAACCCTTATAAAGCTTTCTCCTGATTTTTCAAGAAAGTCCTTCCATGCTATTCTTAAATTAATTTCAGCGTCCTGTATAAAAACAATTGTGTTATGTCTGTTTGCTTCGGCAGCTTCAACCTTATTTAAATCTATAAATCTAATACTGCCCATAGAATCCTTAACTGCCAAAACATCATCACCGTTTTCTCCTTGGTCAGCCGGAAGCGCTGAGCATCTTATAAGTATCCTCGCTTATTTTATGGGAAAAGTCCTCTCCCTCATCAAGAACCTCATCAATAGGGTTTGAAATATGTAAATGGCAAATCTGAAGCTTACCATCGACTTCCTTCCAAACAAAGGTACAGCGAATTTCTTCGCTTATTATTTCTATTTTTGCCGTTTTTGCCACAACACTTGATTTACCCATAACAATGCAGGTGCTTTTATCACTGTAGGTACACCAGAAATCCTGCTTTATAATATGATATTCTGTATACGGACAGTCCAGTTTGCGCTGAACATTCACTATAGCGTCCCTGCCCAAACAAAATGCCAGCTTTCTTTTGCCGATCCATGTTATTTCGTCGGAAAAAAGCTCGTTTATATGTCTGTCCTTACGCCAATATCCGCTCATACATTCTTTTGTTTCATTAACTGCTCTTTCAATCATTGCTTTATTCAATACTTTTACCTCCGTATAAAAAACTGCGGAAAACCCAAATTATAATTTTTGAACAAGGCTCCTTTACCTACTTTAATTATGGGTTTATTATACCCTTTCCCAATGACCTTTGTCAATAAGCATACAATTAGAAAATTGTAAAATTTTCAAGCCGTTTTAGTCAAATTTTCACAAAAAGCAGCTTTCAAATTTATGAGTATATCAAAATATTTAATAAGCATACAAGAATAAAGACACCCTTGTATGCTTAAAAAATATCGGTTTAATTATTTTTATAAATACTGTCGCTGAGCCTCAGCTCGTCAATCAGGTCAGTAACATATTTTAAATCCGCAGTAAATTTTTCTTTAATTATATCAACATTTTTAATATCTCTGCCCTTAACCTCAAATGCATCTCTGCCCGAATTTACGGCTAAATGAACCTTGCTTCCGCAAAAGCGCATATGCACCTCTCCCCCGGCTTTTTCATCCATAGACATAATATATTCCATCATATGAGGCGTCAATACATAAAAGGCTGTATGTGGATCGTCTGTTTTAATAACAAATTTCTTGTTAAAGGCTTCGCTCTCGGTTTCAACAGTGTGTTTGCCCTTTATAACCTTTCCCACCATATTTTCACCATGTTTCTTCTGTCTCAAAAGCAAATCGGCGGAAAGCTCCTTTTTAAAGTCGCAGACAATCCACGCACCCTTAAAAACCGTTACATCACGGGTTTCAACATGTGTTTCACCCTTTGAGTCTGTATAGGCTTCGGTTCTCTCGTCTATAAACTCAATGTCGCTCATTTCTATATGTATGCCCTTATAAACAGCCTTAATATAGTCTGAACCTTTAATTTTAACATAATGGGGTATTTCAAGGTCAACCTTTTTAACGATTGAGTCCGGCAGACGGTCTTTGGGCTTATATTCCCAGCTTTCGAAAAAACTGTCTAAAATTATAGGCATAATGTTTTCACTGACAAGAGCCTTAATTCGAATTCTCGCCCTTTTTCTGTAAATCAAGCCTGCAAACAGAGCAATAACCCCCGCAATGTCAACTATAAGATAAACGCCGCTGTCGGAAACAGAGGTCATAATAAACCCGAAAACAGCTATAATAAGACCTGCGGCAGCTATAACCCACCCTATTATGATTTTTTTTCGTTCACCGTCAATTATCGCCTTAAGTTCCTGTCCCTGAAGTAAATTCTTTTTATCCATAGGCTTCTCCGTAAAGCTTTATTAAAAGCTCATTTTAACATCTTTTTTCTTTTCCTCTGCAGCTTCGAAAAACTTCTTTGCACTTCTGCCCCCTGCCAAAAGACTTGCGGGAAACATTGCTATAGCAGTGTTAAACGCCGATACGTTTGAGTTATAAAGCCTTCTTGCAGCCTGAAGATGTTCTTCCGCATCCTTTATTCCGCCCATAAGCTCAGTGAAAACCTGGCTTGAACGAAGCTCGGGATAGTTTTCCGCTACGGCAAATATATCCGATGACAGCTGATTAATCTGTCTCTCGGCTTCGCCCAGTTCGTCAACGCTCATACCCTTTCTCAAGGCTATAACACGGGTAAAAACATCCTTCTCGTGGGTCATATAGCCTTTGGCTGCGTCAAGAAGCTTAGTCAAAAGGTCATATCTCTTTTCAAGGGCAACCTCTATACCCGAAAGACCTTCGTTTACCTTAATTTCCATTCTTTTAAAATTGTTGGTTGTGAGAATTACCCATAACGCCGCTAAAACAATTACGGCAATAATCACAATTAAAACAATTGAACCTGTTGACATAAATAAATCCTCCTTTTAATTTTTACTTGTTTTTTCAGTAGTTGTTTCTGTAGTTGTGGTGGTATCATCATGGTAATAGGTTTCGTCTGTTTTGGTTTCAACGGCTACGTTTTCCTCCCACGCCTTAAGCTGTCGGAAGGTGCAGTACATACAGCCTATAACAACATGAACGCTGACCATTACTATAATAAACCATTTAACCTGCTGCTTAGCCTTTGCCTGCTTTTCTTCGTCATCGGCTGTAGCATAATTTACACCGATTCGAATGGCAATAAGCGCAAGAATTGCATAAGCCAAAACCAACAGCGGAACTCTTGCCTCCTCCAGCAGAATAACGGGAGTTTTTACCAAATCGCCGTAGGGCCCTTTAAGCTCTGCAATCAGGTCTGAAAGCATATTTGTTCCGTCATTATAATGATATTCGTTAGCAGTGGTTGTGGTTTCGGTTTCCGCCTTTTTTGTATCAAAGTCATAAACATAGACATGGGCTTTGTAAATATCCGAATCCGCAATCTTTCTGTATTCCACCTCTTCAGTAGTTTCTTCTGTATCTCCCTCCTCTGCTTCTTCGCTTTCATCATCCTTAACGGTAGCTGTGGCTCTTTCACTGACATTATAAATATCAGAGGTAGTGGTTTCGCTGCCCGCTTCGGTTGTGGTTTCAAGCCTCATATCGTCCTTTGTATATCCCAAAAGAGCCACATAGCCGTTGCCGTTATAGGTATAGTTCCAAGCATTGAAGAATGAGCCTTCTACTCCGGAAGAGCCGGCTTCAAACTCCGTCAGGGGCGAATCCGCATCGGACTCTATAAATGTAACCTCCGGCTCCAAAGTACCGGTTCCGCCTTCAACGCAGGTTATTTTATAAGGTATGAAGCCGTTTTCAATAGTTGCGCTGTAAAGCTGATTTATGCCCGTTATTATAGTGTGGTCATATTCAAGGAAGTGAGAGTCCTCTGAGGTGCTGTCTGTATAAGAGGAAGTGCTAGAGCTGCTGTCAGAGCTTTCAGTTGACTTCTTTTCATAGCTTGTATCATAGGTGCCTTTATAGCCCGTCACCTTTCCCTCGTCGAGACTTATATAGGTGTTGCCGTCAGCATCTGTTTTTGAGGTCTCCGTAAAGGTTATAAGGAACCACTTTCCCAGTGAACTGCTTGAGAAGAAAAGAATATCAAAACCGGACGAATCGTCATAGCCGTAAGCCACGTTGTCAATTTCTCCGGTCATTTCGAAACCGGAAAGATCGTCGCTTATTTTTGTATTAACTCCCTTAACTACCGCATCCGCCTGTGCCCCCATAGGCACAACATAGCCCTTGTTGTAATTAACTACAACAGCAAAGTTAGACTTCATAGGATAAATCTCATAAGGCTCGTCCGTAACAATGGACTTCATCCCATCAACAACACTGGTATCTATAAGAGAAGTATTCCAATTTACCTTTCTGTAGGTGGTTGTGAGCTCCAAGGTGTCAATTTTAAGCATACTTCTAAGGTCTTCATCTACCTGATAATCGTCCTTAATAACCCAGTCTGTTTTAGCGTTATACTTATCTATAACAGCCTTTCTCTCGTCAGAGCCTATAGCATATTGTGCGGCTTCATAATAAAGTGTATAAAGATATTCTGACTGCTCCCCTTTTTCCTTATAAAGCCACTCATAATATTCATCATCCTTTAAAACAAGAGTCATTTTGTTTTTTGCAATCGTTTTTCTCAGTGAAGCTGCGGCTTCTTCTCTTGTTTCATAATAGGATTTGGCATTAGCTATAAGCGTTGGCATTTCGCTGCATATTTTATAAGCCGGCACATAGCCCAAATTATAGTCTGAGGTATGATCCGGATCACGGTTTATAATTTGACTGTCAATTCCTGCTGCTTCTTCAGCAGAATTGTTATCTCCCGAGCTTTCATTATTCAAATTAGAACCGCTGTTTTCGATTGTTTCAAGCTGTTCTTCCGTCAAAACCCCTGTGTTGTAGAAAAGCGAAAATGCCAAATCGCTTACACCTTTATAAACCTCATACATATTGTCAGCATAGGCTTTCATTGCGTCGCTGCTGTTATAAACCGTATAGAGATTTTGAATATATCCTTCGCTTAATGTGGTGGCTTCGGTAGTGGATTCTTCAGCAACAGTGTTTCCGCTGTTTTCGGCACTTTTGGCAATAGAGGTTGATACCTCTGAGTTGTCGTCATCCTTATAGGTCAAAACCGTTATGTTATTTTCAACAAAATATTCGCAGGCATATTTATAAACCGTGTCAACAGTTATATCGCAGGTTTCCACCTCTTCGCCGTCATCGTTTTTTGTTGTTATTTTTGAAAAGCTGTCATAAAGACTGTTATAAATAGTTTCACACTCCGAATAGATTTGGTCATGGGTTCTGCGCTGTAATGAATTTATGCCGAAACTGCCGTAATACAGGCTTAATTTATCCTTAATAAGCCTTATATTTACGTTTTCCTCCTCTTCGGAATAGTCTGAATTATCGTCTGTTTCGGCATCATATAAGCCTGCGGAAGAGTTAAGGGCAGCACTTATATTTTTATAAAAGCTGTTTTTGTTGTTGTAAAGATATTTTACATCATCGGTAAACGCCGAATAGTCGCTGTTGTCGGAAGCCATATTTACAGCGTCATTCATAGCGTCTATAATTCGATTTATATCATAGTCTGTATTCAGAGTTTCGATATTTGAAATTATAGTATCGGCGTTGGTTCTGTAGCTGTCTACCTTGTAAAGAGAATTATAAGCAGTCAAATATTCATCAAGGCTGTCTGTTATCTCTTTATACTGCGTATAATGCTTGTCTAAAAACTCCCCTGTTATCTCCTCACCTTCCCAATAAAAACCCAGAGAAAAGACAGTACTGTCAAAGGTATTCTTTAATTCCTTCATTTCCTCTTCCGCAGCGGCTATCTCCGCTTCTTTAGCCGGAATTAAATTATTTTCATAGTTGTAGATTGAGGATGCAATACTTGACATAGAAAACATATATGAAAGCAAAGATTTTCCGTTGCTGTCTGCTGCAGCCAAAACATCTAAATTTCCGGCATAGTTATAGGCATATGAAAATTCTTCCTTGAAACTCTCATAATCAGTTACAAAGGTGCTTTTCGGTGTCATCCAGCCTGATGCATAACGGTAGGAAGTATTATATAAAACACTTATCTGACCCACTGAAGTTAGGTTATTTGCAAGTTCATAAATAAGTTCCAAACCCTCATAGGTATCTGTAATTGCTTGATAATCGCTTGCCGAGCCTAAAGAAATATTTGAAGCTGTTACGGAGGTAACGGTTTTAAGAGCATTGTTAAGGGCATCAAGCTCACTGCTTACCTTACTATTTATATTTGCAATTTTTTTATATGCCTCACCTGCTTTTTCAAGATCAGTCTCATAATCACTGCCGGAATATATGACAGTATAAAATGAGGTAACAGCTTTAGTTTTTACATATTTTGATTCGGGACATTTGTCCAAAAATTTCCCTGCGGCAGTTATAGTATCTGACAAATAAAAATTAATTTTTTCTGCGTCAATCCGGGTAAGGGTAATTGAATTGTCATCGTTTACTACAACGTTTGAAAGGGTTTTGGAAAGCTTATCTTCCAGCTCGGAATAATAGCCGTAATCACCTGTTGAGGTCTTGTCGCTTATTGCGTCATCTCCTTCAAACCCGTCTGCTATTGAATTGACCTCAGAGATATTTTCAGCCTTCAGGTCATATTCCGTAGTAAGCTCTGTCTCTAACTCCTCAAGCTCTGCATTAAGGCTTATTATTTCGCTTCTTTTTTCCACTATTTCCTCAAACTGAGTCTCAAACTCCTCTATGCCCTTAATTGTAAAGTCTTTGGGCACGACATAGGGTCCCGATTTATCCTCATAGGCAAAGGCTGCTATACTTGCGTCACGGTCTTTCGCAAACTGCTCTTCTTTTTCCGTTATATAGGATCTAAGTTCGTTTGCATTTTCGATTGTTTGAATTTTTGAGCTTGTAACACTGCTTGAGCCCGACTCTTGGGACAGGTTTATGTTAAAGGTAAGATATTTTGTCGAAACGGCATTTTTTAAGTCGTCCTCGCTTTCCTCCCCTGCCGCAGTAGTGCCTTCAGAGGAAGAGGATGTTGTCTCTTCAAGGGCACTTTCTTCTACCCCGTCGGGGTTTGTGTCTTCGCCGTTGCCTGTGTTAAGGTCTTTTACATACTGCCGATAGTCCGAAATTGTAGTCATTTCCTCATATTCATCGCTGGTTGAGTCTACCGGCGTAACCATCATCTGCATAATCATTGAATATTTCTTAAAATCAGATGTTGTTTCGGTTTTCTTCTTATTAATATTAAGGAAATCCGCTATTGAATATGACTTTGACTTAGAGCCTGAGGCAGCAGTTGTAGTTGCTTCGGTGGTTGTTTCCGACCCTGTCTCATATTTTGTCATCAAAATATCGTCAATGGTATATGTATAGTCGGAGTTAAGCTTATACTCCGGAACAATGGTTATGTCAATCGTACCGGAGATATCTGCCGAAAATGTTTTATAAAAAAGCAAATAATAGCTTCGTTCCTTAATGGTCGCCGTAAAGTCACAGCTCAGCGTCCATGATTTGTTGTTTTGCTTATCTGCCTTAAATTTATAATAGTCGTCATAGCTGTTAATGGTAATCCAGCATTTATATGACATCATTCCCGAATATGTCCAAACCCTGTAGCGTTTGTTCCATGCAGTATACAGCGCATTCTGCAAATAGTCCTTCATATCCATAAATTCGGAGTCAACCTTACTTTTGCTCACCTTATCAGTAGTAACGCCGCTTAGATATGTAACGTCTGTTATATTTTCTTTGACTTTTTTGGTATCAACACAATCCATCCATGTATTTGCCCAGCCCTTATCGCTTTCATTAAAATTAATAGTGCCTGTTGCGGTATAATTAACCGAGCAATAGCCTGCTTCAGTCATTGAGTTCAGAAATGTGCTGCTTTCCAAAAGATCTTGTATTTTATAATAATATACATCGTCTGTAGCATAGGTTGCCTTACTTTCATCAAAGCTGTACACATACATTTGGTTGTTATAGCAAACCGTAAGACAGTCATCTGTTAAATCCGTAACAAGGTTATAGCCGCCCTTGTCAAGATCCTCAACTGTTGCGCTGTCTGAGTCGCAATAAAGAATTGTAGAATTTGAAGAGCCTATTTCATGCTCCATAACTACTGTAGCTACCCTAAATCCGGAATCATCTACCACGTCTTTGTTTTCTTCAAATGAAACATCTGTTCCTATTACGCTTGACAGGGTGTCTGAAGCACCTGTTACCTGAGTGCTGCCGTCGCCTACGGAGTTCCAAAGGTCGCTTGAGTCAACATCGCCCAAATATTTTTCAGTGGCGTCAGCGGCGCCCCCTGAAACTATATCGTCAAAAAAAGAGTCCACAACCTCATATTCAACATTATAGTCATAAGGCTCATAGTCAAAGTCATAGTTGCCGTAGTCCTCTTTATAGGTGGTCTGAAAACCGTAAAGTATAACAACACCGTTATAATCGCTTATGTCCCCTCCGTCTCCTGTGGATGAAATACTCGTATCTTTTTTCGCCATGCGTGAAAGGTTCATACCTATAACTCTGAAATTTCGAAGATAGCTGCCGTCGCAGTAAATAGCAGGAATATAGAAAACCTTGTCATCGCCGTTTACAAGAGTGGGCGCACCGGTATAGCCCCCTGTAATTTCATTTACAATATCATCGTTATAGGTTATAACAACGGTTTCTTCTTCATCATCATCGGTAGTTGTTGATTCGGCGGTTGCTCTGCTGTAGTTATTAACAAGCTGGCTGCCTCCGCTGAAAATAGCTAAAACACCGAAGAATATAAGAAAGCCTATGGTTATATAACGTTTGATCGTATCAAACTCTGACATAAGGATCACCTACTTTACAGGCTGACGCCTGTCTGTTTATCAAAGACTATGACTCAAAATATGAAAAGTGCATATAGTCGGGTGTAGAGCCCCAGTCTCCTCCCCAGCCGAAGCCGTATTTCTTAAATATGCTTACAACCTCGGGGGTTACCGAATAAGGGTTTTCATAGGGAGAATATAAGCGCCCTACCTTGGTTCCGTCGCTGTAAAGGCAGTAGTTTTCGTCCGGATTTATGTCTACGGCTGTGCCGAGGGCGTGCTCCGAAAGTCTGCCGCCGTGGGTGTTTCTGTAGTTATAACAGCCTACACTTTTTATTGGGAAGCCTAAGCCGAAAACCTCGTCAAAGGCTCCTATGTAATTATTTTTAATATTTCTGTTTACGGTAATTTTTGCTGTTGTGGGATATTTATTCCCTTGGCTGTCTATCTTCCAGACATTTATTGTTATGGTTTCCATAAGCTGAGCCGCTTTAGCTGAGCTTGTAAACCACTCTGAGGGAGCCACCTCTTCAACCGAATATTTAAACTCCGGTGAATTATTCTTTTCAAGAAGGTTTTTAATTACCTCTTCAGCCCCAGTAAAGGTTGAAAAATGTATTGTTTCAGAGGTGTTGTAATCCATAACGATTTGAAGACTGTAGTTTTTTTCCGGCTCAATATATTTTTCGTCTATGAGATACATTCCGCCCCTTCCGGCATAGTGAAGCTCACTGGTGTCTGAAGCATTGTAAACGGTTCCGCTTTCTATTTCCGTAACATTTATAACGCCCTCATCGTCATAAAGTACAATATAACCCTCGGAGCCTTCCTCCGCATAATACCTTACGGCAATACTGTCCTCGCTGTAAAGCCTGTCATTTTCCTCGGGATAAATAATAACAGGTATATTTTCACCTTTATTATCTGTGTTCTCCGCCGGAGACTCTTCCGAAGCCGTTTCGCTGACCGCCGCCTCATAATTTGCATTTTCCGTTTTGCCGTTTGTTGTTATAAAAGGCATTGCGGCAAGCCCCACCGCCGCAGCGCAGGCTGCAAAAATTATCCCCTTCATATTTATCACTCCGAAAATCAGTTATCAGTATACTTTATATTAAGCATTGTAATATCGTCAGACTGCTCAACGCCGTTGTGGTGAGCCTTTAAGTCCTCTAAAATAAGATTTATTACAGCTTCGCTGTTCATGTTCTCATAAATCTGCGACAGCTTTTCTAACAGTCTGGGGTCGCCGTAAAAGCTTCCGTCCTCGCCTATGGCTTCGGTAACGCCGTCGGAATACATAAAAACAGACTCATTTTTATTAAGCATTATGTATTCGTCCTTATATTTAACGCCCTCCATACAGCCCAAAGGCAGACTGTTTGCGGAGTTAAGCCAGTGAGTGCTTTCTCCTATAACAACGGGCTTGTTGTGGCCTGCATTTGCATAAGAAAAACGCCCTGTTCTGATATTTAAAATTCCCAAAAACGCTGTTACGAAAACGTCCTCGTCATTATTTTCACAAAGACTGTCATTAACTCTTTCAAGAATTTCGGAAGGCTTAAGCCCTATTTCACTGTAAACCTGAATATAAACCTTTGTTCTGACGGAGAAAAGCGAAGCGGGAATACCCTTTCCTGCTACGTCCGCAACAGAAACAAGGATATTATCCTCATCTAATTTTAAAACTGCGTATAAGTCTCCACCTACGGATCTGGCGGCTTTCATATAAGCAAAAACACTATATTCCAAGCCTTTGGGAAAGTCCTTGCTCATAAGTGAAAGCTGAATGTTTGCCGCAGCCTCCATTTCCGTCTTAACTCTTTCCTGTTCGGCGGTAATTCTGGTTATTTCGTTTAAGTGGTTCTTTATATCCTGAGACATAACCGAGAACTTTTCAGCCAAAAGCCATACTTCGTCCTTTTCTTCCAAAATTTCATTGCTTAATTCAATGTTGTCTATGTCTCCCTTACCGAAGGCTTCAACCTGCCGTGAAAGCTCTAATATGGGCTTAACTATATGATCGGCGCTTCTCTTTGAATATATTACGGCAAGGAATACAAAGGCAGCTGCTATACAT